>JANXAE010000056.1:12951-19627 GCA_025062235.1 Bryobacteraceae bacterium | reverse complement strand
CTCGCGGGCGCGTTCCGCCAGCTCCTGCCGCGTCGCCTCCACGGCGGCCCGCAGGCGGTCCCCCGCGCGCGCCAGAAATCCTGAATCGGCTTGAAATCCGAAAAACCGCAGAGCGGCAAGCGCTTGCCCGTAGTTGTCCGGCAAACCCAGCTCCGCGAAGGGGAAGCCGTCCGCCCAGTCCGTGTGGTAGCCGATGCGCCCGTTGCGCGGATTCACCGAGACCTGCGCGTGCGTGACGAAATTTCCCGGCGGCACGCCATGTACGGCGCGGAGCATCTCCACCAGAAGGCGGCCCGAGTGGATCTGCGCAGCGCTCAAGCCGGTGCGTTCCGGATCCGTCGTGCTGGCCTCGAAACACACGCCCAGAAAACTCTCGTTCAGGTCCAGGTAAATCCATTGGGAATCCGCCCAGACCGAGTGCCCCGCGTGAGCCGCCCGCTGGGTGTCCTCGAGCACGCGGTGGACGCGTCCGAAGCGGTCTACCAGGTAGTGGTACAGCGCGTGCCTGCGGACCCACTCGAGCAGCGCGGCTCCCTGCCGTTTCAGGACCGGGCTCCATTCCGGCTCGAACGGCGCCGGATCGTTCTCCGAAGCGTGAAAGACGATCCCAGCCGGGTCCGGCGGCGGCGCTGCTGCGACTGTGAGCGCCAGCCACCGAGGCCGCCGGTTGGCGCCAGCCGTCGCCAGCGATCGCTCTATCCGCAATCCGTTGCTGTAAAGCTCGAACTCGGGCGTCTTTTCGACCAGCCAAACGCGTTGCGGAACTGCGGCCGGGGCGCGGGCTGGCTGCTCGCCAGCCGAAGCTGGCGCTGGCGAGCGCGAGCTCCAGCCTGTCGGCGCAGAGGCTGCCAGCACGGCTGCCACGGCGGCAATGAAGGCTCGCGGGCGGAACCGGGTTCGGGCAGCGCGGGCGCCTGGCTCACGACTCGCCGCCCGCAGGTAGCGAAGGCGCTCGACCGGATCGCGCCGCCGCCAGGCATCCTTCTCCAAGCGGGCAGCCATCCGTTCGAGCCTCTCCCACACCTCTACTGGCCTCGAACCTGTCTGAGCGGCCGGCATGTCGCCTCACGGACCATCGGTCGAAGGAGGCAAAAACCTTAGACCAAGAGCTCGCCCGACGGGCAGCGAACCGCGCACCGGATGGCCAGAGCCCGCATGTCGAAGCGCAGCCTTCCAGCATTGTCAGCCCGGCGGCGGCAGGCCTTCGAGCTAGAGTCGCTGGCGGGCGTGGCCAGATCCGCCGAAGGAAGGTTTTGCCCAAGTTGCATCCCCGCATCGGAGGGTCGTGCGATCGGGCTCCGCGCCACAGGGAAGGCGCCGATAGCGGCTCGTCTTTCGCGTGCCCACAGACCCGCGCCGTGACGACCTCGGAATTTCAGGCGGGCGGCACAGAGCGGGGGTCCGCTGCCGAGTGCCTGCAACTTCTTAGCAGGTAACGCTGTTGCCGCCTCACTTGCTATACTTCATAGGTACACGCGGCGTCTTCTCCGCGGGTGCGCTCGCGGGCACTAGGATCGGGCGCGGGAGGGACTCCGTCGTGGCACCCGCACTCTCGTTGTGTCCGATGGGCCCGCCGGCAGCGGCGGGCGGTCTTACCGAGAGGCGATTTACGGAGAAAGGCCACCGGGCTCGGACGACGGCATGGATCTGAATTTCGAAAAGCTGGGCGGCTTGGTCCCAGCCATCGTACAGCATTACCGCTCGGGCCGCGTTCTGATGGTGGGCTTCATGAACCAGGAGGCCTTCCGGCGGACCGTGGAGACGGGCCAGGCTACCTTCTACAGCCGCTCCCGCGGCCAGCTCTGGACGAAAGGGGAAAGCTCGGGGCATCGCCTGCTGGTGAGGGAGATCTACACGGATTGTGACCGGGACGCCCTGCTGCTCAAGGTCGAACCTTTGGGACCCGGGGTCTGTCACGAGGGCTACGCGAGCTGTTTCTTCCGCAGATTGGAAGAGGGCCGCTGGCTGGAGGGGGAGCCCAAAAGTTTCGATCCGGCGCAGGTCTACGGGGAAGGCGCATGAGCAACAGATTGAGATTGGGGATCCCGAAAGGCAGCCTCGAACAGGCCACGATCGAGCTGTTCCGGCGCGCCGGCTTCATGATCACGACCACCGCGCGGTCCTACTTCCCCGCGATTGACGATCCGGAGATCGAATGCATGCTGATCCGCGCGCAGGAGATGGCGCGCTACGTCGAGGACGGAGTGCTCGACGCGGGGCTCACCGGCAAGGACTGGATCCTCGAGTGCGAAGCGCAGGTCCAGGTGGTCGCCGATCTGATCTACGCCAAGCAGAGTTTCGGCAAGGTGCGCTGGGTGCTGGCCGTGCCCGAGAACTCGCCCTTTCAGTCGGTGAGGGATCTGGAAGGAAAAACGATCGCCACCGAGCTAGTAGGGGTCACCCGGCGCTATCTCGCCGGGCACGGAGTCCGCGCGAAGGTCGAGTTCAGTTGGGGCGCCACCGAGGCCAAGCCGCCCGAGCTGGCCGACGCCATCGTCGAGGTCACCGAGACCGGTTCCTCGCTCCGGGCCAACAAGCTGCGCATCGTGGATACCGTGCTGGAGTCGAATACGCAGTTCATCGCCAATCTCCGAGCGTGGGGGGACCCCTGGAAGCGCCGGAAGATCCTCGACATCAAGACCCTGCTCGAAGGAGCGCTGAACGCCCTGGGCAAGGTGGGGCTGATGTTGAACGTGCACAAGGACAACCTGGCGGCGGTGCTGGAGGTGCTGCCCGCGCTCAAGAAGCCCACGGTCGCGCACCTGAGCGATCCCGAGTGGCTGGCGGTGAACACCGTGCTGGACGAGACCACGGTTCGCAGCATCATTCCGCGGCTGAAGCAGGCCGGCGCCCAGGGCATCGTCGAGTATCCCCTGAACAAGATCGTGCTGTGACTGCTTGACCAATGATCCGCATTGTGGATGCGCGGGAGGCAGGCCGATTGCTGCGGCGGCGCGCGACGAGGCTCGCCCAGGCCGAGCGCACGGTGCGCCCGATCCTGGAGGCGGTCAAGCGCCGGGGCGACAAGGCGCTCATGGAATACGCGCGGCGTTTCGACGGGCTCGATCGGCCCTCGGTTCGCGTACCGGTGGAGGAACTGCGCGCGGCTTCGCTGCGGCTGAGTTCGGCCTTTCGCGAGGCGGTGCGGACGGCGGCGAAGAACATCCGCGCCTTCGCCCGCATGCAACTGCCGCGTCCCGGGTTCCGGCAACTGTGTCGAGGCCTGCGCGCCGGTCAGATCGTGCGCCCGCTCGACGCGGTCGCCGCCTACGTGCCTTCCGGGCGCTATCCCCTGCCCTCCACCCTCATGATGACCGTCATCCCGGCGCAGGTGGCTGGCGTGCGGAGCATCTGCGTGGCCACGCCGCGGCCCGCTCCCGAGATCTTGGGCACCGCGTGGATGCTGAAAGCGACCGAGGTCTTCCAGATGGGCGGCGCCCATGCGATCGCAGCCTTCGCCTACGGCACGCGCACCGTGCCCAAGGTGGACCGCATCGTGGGCCCTGGAAACATTTACGTGGCTGCCGCCAAGAAATTGCTGGCCGGCGAGGTCGGCATTGATTTCGTCGCCGGGCCTACCGAGACGCTGATCATCGCCGCCGACGGCGAACCCGCCGTGCTGGCCGCAGACCTGCTGGCGCAGGCCGAACATGACGCCGACGCCGCGGCCATTCTGATCACGACCTCGCGTCAACTCGCGCAAGCCGTGGCGCTCGAGCTCGAGCAGCAACTCCGTGACCTGCCCACGGCGGAGGTGGCACGCAAGGCGATCGAAAGCAATGGCGCCATCGTGCTGGTGGGCTCGCTCGAGGAGGCCGTGGAGCTGGCCAACCAGTATGCCCCCGAACACCTGTGCCTGCCCGACGCCTCCCTGCTCGATCGGGTCCGTCACGCCGGCGCGATTTTCATCGGACCTCACAGCCCGGAGGCGGCGGGCGATTACGCCTCCGGGCCGAACCATGTCCTGCCCACCGGCGGCGTCGCGCGCCTGCGGGGCGGCCTTTCCGCGGCCGACTTCGTCAAGGTGATCTCGGTTCAGGAGCTTTCGGCGCCGGCGCTGGCGCGCTTGGCGCCTGCCGTCACGACGCTGGCGCGCGCCGAAGGCCTCGAAGCCCATGCGCGATCCGTGGAGGCGCGCATCCGTGGCTGACACGCTCGAGCCGCGCGCGGCAATCCGCCGCATGGCGCCCTACTCGCCCCCCACGGCGGGACGGCATGGTGCGTTGCGACTGGATTTCAACGAGAACACCGTCGGCTGCTCTGCCCACGTCCTGGAGTTTCTGCGCCAGCATCTCAGCCGGGAGGCCCTCGCCGTCTACCCGGAGTACGGCGAAGCACGGCGCGAGCTGGCCGACTTCTTCGGAGTCTCGCCCGACCAGTTGCTCTTGACCAACGGTACCGACGAAGCCATCCAGCTCGTCGTCAACACCTACGTGGACTCGGGCGACGAAGTCTGCATACTGAAGCCCTCCTACGCCATGTACCGCTTCTATGCCGAGGTGGCCGGGGCCCAGGTGCGCGAGATTCCCTACGAGGAGGCAACGCTGGCTTTCCCCCTCGCAGCGCTGCTCGAAGCGATCACGCCCCGCACCCGCGCCGTTCTCATCGCCAATCCCAACAATCCCACCGGCACCGGCGCCTCCGTAGAGCAGGTCGCCTGTCTGCTCGAGCGGGCCCGGCACGCCGCCGTCCTGGTGGACGAGGCCTACTACGAGTTCAGCGGCCTCACCCTGCTGCCCCATCTGGCCGAGCACCCGAACCTCTTCGTCAGCCGAACGTTCTCGAAGGCTTACGGGTTGGCCGCCCTGCGCATGGGCTGCCTGATCTCGCAGGCCGCCAACATCGCGTGGGTCCGCAAGGGGCAGTCGCCCTACAGCGTCAACGCCGTCGCCGTCCTTGCCGCGCGTGCGGCCGTCCAGGACCGCCAGTACGTCCGCCGTTACGTCGAGGAAGCGCTGGCGGCGCGCGAGCTGCTTTGCAGCGAGCTTGACCGGATGGGAATCCCTTACTACCCCAGCCAGGCCAACTTCGTTCTGGTGCGGGCAGGCCATCGCGCTCTCGAGCTGCGGGACCGCCTGCGCGAAGCCGGCGTACTGGTCCGAGACCGCAGCTACGAACTGCCCGGATGCGTCCGCATTACGGTGGGCACGCGCCAGCAGGTGCGGCGCCTAGTGGAGGAGCTGGAGAGGATCTGGTGAGCGGTCCGGTGCCCGAAGTGCTGGTCTTCGACATGGACGGTGTGCTCGTGGACGTGAGCCGCTCCTACCGGGAGGCCATCCGCCGCACGGTCGAGCGCTTCACCGGGCGCCTGCCCTCGCACGACGAGATCCAGGCGCTCAAGAACCGCGGCGGGATGAACAACGACTGGGACCTCTCCTTTGCGCTGATCCGCCAGTCCGGGGCGGCGCCGTCCTACGAGGAAGTGGTCGAGGAGTTCCAGCGCATCTTCTGGGGACGCGACGGCGACGGGTTGATTCTCGAAGAGCGCTGGATCCCGCAGCCCGGGTTGCTCGAGCGGCTGGCCGCGCGGCGCAGGCTCGCCATCTTCACCGGGCGCCTCCGTCAGGAGGCCGAGCACACGCTGCGCCGCTTCGCCCAGGGCATTGGCTTCGACCCCCTGGTTGCGCACGAGGACGTCGAACGCACCAAGCCCGCGCCCGACGGGCTGCTCAGGATCGCAGCGGCCTTTCCCGGCCGGACCCTCTGGTACCTGGGTGACTCGGTGGACGACGCCCGCTCGGCCCGCAGCGCCTCCGTCCCGTTCGTCGGCATCGCGCCGCCCGGACACCCGCGCCGCGAGGAGCTCGCCCGGCTGCTCGAGGCCGAAGGCGCGATGGCCGTGCTGGCCAGCGTCAACCAATTGGAGGAACTGCTCGGGTGAGGACGGCGAGCGTCGAGCGCATCACCCAGGAGACCGAGATCCGCGGCCGCCTCAAGATCGAGGGTGCCGGGCGTTACCGCATCGCGACCGGCATCCGTTTCCTCGATCACATGCTCGAGCTTTTCGCGCGTCACGGCGGCTTCGACCTGACGCTCGAGGCCAAGGGCGACCTCGACGTGGATCAGCACCACACGGTCGAGGACACGGGCATCGTGCTGGGACAATTGTTCGACCGGGCCCTCGGCGACCGGCGGGGCATCAACCGCGCCGGCTACTTCGTGATGCCGATGGACGAGACCCTCGCGGTTGCCGCCGTGGACCTGGGCGGCAGACCCTACCTGGTCTACCGCGATTCAGTGCGCGCGCGAAAAGTCGGCGATCTGCAAGCCGAGCTGGTGGAGGATTTCTTCCAGGGTTTCGTCAATCACGCCCGCGCCAACCTGCACGTGCGCGTGCTCTACGGCCGCTCCAGCCATCACCAGCTCGAAGCCGTCTTCAAGTGCTTCGCGCGCGCCCTGGCCTACGCCTGCTCGCGCGACAAGCGCCTGCGCGACCAATTGCCTTCGACCAAGGGACTGCTGTGATCGCGATCTACGACTACGGAGCCGGCAACCTGCGCTCGGTGGCCAACACGCTGGAGGCCATCGGGGCGCCGTACGTGATCGTGCGCGAGCCAGGCGGGCTTGCGCGGGCGTCAAAGGTGATCCTTCCCGGCGTCGGGCACTATGGCCAGATCATGCGCGCGCTGGACGCGAAGGGAGTGCGCCGGGCGATCGTCGAGGTCATCGGCAGCGG
>JANXAE010000056.1:0-12941 GCA_025062235.1 Bryobacteraceae bacterium | reverse complement strand
CAGCGGCGTACCCTTTCTCGGCATCTGCCTCGGTTTGCAGGCGCTGTTTTCGAGCAGCGAGGAGGCCCCCGACGTCGAGGGGCTGCGCATTCTGCCCGGGCGGGTCGAGCGCTTCCCGCCCGGCAGCCGCGTGCCGCAGATGGGATGGAATTGCGTGCGCCGTCTGCGTTTCTGTCGCCTGCTCGAAGGCATCCCGGACCGGGCCTATTTCTACTTCGCGCACAGTTACTACGTTCCGGTGAACGAGGCTACCGCGGCCTCGGCCACTTACACCGTCGAGTACACGGCGGTGCTCGAAGCGGGCAACATCTTCGGGGTGCAGTTCCACCCCGAGAAATCGGGGAAACTGGGCTTGCTCGTCATGAGGAACTTCGCGGAGCTGTGAGACCGATGCTGGCCAAGCGCATCATTCCCTGCCTCGATGTGACCGGCGGGCGGGTGGTGAAGGGCGTGAACTTCGTCAATCTGCGCGACGCCGGCGACCCGGTCGAGCTGGCCGAGCGCTACAACGAGCAGGGCGCCGACGAGTTGGTCTTCCTCGACATCACCGCCTCGAGCGACGAGCGCGAAACCATGGTGGACGTAGTGGCCCGCACCGCACGCAAGGTCTTCATCCCGCTGACCGTGGGCGGCGGCATCCGCTCGGTGGCCGACGCGCGCAAGATCCTGCTGGCCGGCGCTGACAAAGTCAGCGTGAACACGGCCGCGGTCCGACGCCCCGAGTTGATCCGCGAGCTGAGCGCGGAGTTCGGTTCACAAGCCGTCGTGCTGGCCATAGACGCGAAGCGCATCGCTTCCGGGCGCTGGACGGTCTACGTGCGCGGCGGCCGCGAAGATGCGCGACTCGATGCCGTCGAGTGGGCCGTTCGCGGCCAGGAACTGGGCGCCGGCGAGATCCTGCTGACCTCCATGGACGCCGACGGCGTGCAGCAGGGCTTCGACATCGAGCTGACGCGCACCATCGCGCGGGCCACCAGCATCCCCGTCATCGCCTCGGGCGGTGCGGGCCGCCCGGAACATTTCCTCGAGGTCCTGACCGTGGGCGAGGCCGACGCCGCGCTGGCGGCGTCCATCTTCCACTACGGCACGTATACGGTCGGCGACCTGAAAGCCTTCCTCGCCCGCCACGGCGTCGCGGTGCGGCCAACATGATCCTGCCCTGCATTGACCTGATGGACGGCAAGGTGGTCCAGCTCGTCCAGGGGCGCCAGAAAGCCCTGGAGGCGGATGCCCCCGAAATCGTGCTGCGCCGCTTCGCAGCCTTCCGGGAGATCCAGGTGATAGACCTGGACGCGGCTATGGGACGCGGCTCGAACGAAGCCATCGTGGCGCGCCTGGCCGCGCAGGCCGCCATCCGGGCGGGCGGTGGCGTGCGCACGGTGGAGCGCGCCCGGCGGCTCATCGAGCAGGGCGCGCGCAAGGTCATCGTGGGCACCGCCGCGTTCACCGAGCGCGGGGTGAACCGGGCGTTCCTCGAAGCCGCGGCCCGCGCCATCGGCCGTGAGCGGCTCATCGTCGCGCTGGATTCCCGTGGCGGGCGTATCGTCGTTCGCGGCTGGCAGCAGGCCACCGCTCTGACCGCCGAGCAGGTGCTCGCACAGCTCGAGCCTTATTGCTCGGGTTTCCTGTGCACCTACGTGGACCGGGAAGGGATGCTCGCCGGCACGGATCTGGATTGGTTCCGGAGGTTGCGCGCGGCTACCGCGCACGAGCTGACTGCCGCCGGCGGCATAACGACCATGGAGGAAGTCCGGGAGCTGGTCCGCCTCGGGATCCACGTCGCGCTCGGCATGGCGATCTACACGGGCAGGCTCGATCTGACCGAGCTGGCTGCGCTCGATTGTCCGAGCTGACTCCCCGGAAGCGATCCCGTCAGGACGATCCCTCGGATCGCAACTGGGCGCGCGGAGTCCCTCCGCCGAAGAGCCGCGACCCTGACCTTGAAGGAATCGGCCCACAACGCTTGCCCTCGGCCTGCTGGCTCGGATCCACCACCTGCGGCGCGCTACAGGCCTGCACCGCGAGCCTCAGGGCGCGTCGCACGCCACGGTCCTGGCCAGCGCCGCCAGGGGACGCAGACACGCCCCCGCAGCCCGGCTCCGTCGTATCGCCTCGAGCGGTTCGATTCCTGAAACGGCGCGGTGCCGACTGGCGTCCATCCCTTCGCCGGGCTTCGGCTACGAAAAGCGCCCAGTACGATACCCCGGCAGGAGCCAGCGATGAGAACAGGACAGCACCGGAGAAGCTTTCTGAAAGCCGGGCTGGCCGCCGCAGCCTCGGGCTTGGTGCCGGCCGCAGCACGGTCGGCGCAGGTGTCGGGAGCAGGTCAGCCGGCGAGCCCCATCCCCAAGAGAACCCTCGGCAGGACTGGCCAGCAGGTGACAATCTATGGCCTCGGCGGCCTGTTCACCGTGTCCCGCCACGATCGTCACGAACAGGCAGTCGAAATCGTCAACCGTGCCATTGACCTCGGCGTCAACTACATTGACACGGCCCCTTGGTACGGCAACGGCGCCAGCGAACTCAACATCGGCACGGTCTTGAGAAAGCGCCGGGCCGAGGTCTTCCTGGCCTCGAAGAGCCACAACTACACCTACGACGGGACCATGGCGCTGGTCGAGCAAAGCCTCAAGCGGCTCGAAACCGACCGGCTGGATCTTTACCAGCACCACTTCCTCGGCAAGCTGGGCACGCTGGAACAGCTCCGGCAGAAGAACAGCGCCCGGCAGGCCTTCGAACGTCTGAGGGATCAAGGAGTCATCCGCTTTATCGGAGTGACAGCTCACTCGGCCCGGGTGCTGGCCGACGCGCTCGAGGACTATCCCTACGATTGCGCTCTGATCACGCTCAACCCCGCCCGGGCGGTCATGGACGATCCCCAGGATCTGGAGCGGTTCTTCCGCCTGGCTCAGGAAAAGAACGTGGGCGTGATCGCCATGAAGGTCTTTTCGCGCGGCGCCCTCGTCAAGCAGGGATTCACTGCCGAACAACTGTTGCGCTACGTCTGGAGCTATCCCGTCGCCACCGCGGTCGTCGGCATCAGCGAGCTGCCGCACCTCGAGGAGAACGTCCGGATCGCCCGCGCCTTCAAGCCGCTGAGCGAGGAGGAGAAAGCCAGGATCCGCGCCATCGCTGCCAAGTGATCCCCGGGGCCGGCGTGCGGAAGCCCGCGGCGATCCGATGAGCCTCGCGATCCTCGGATGCGCGGCGACTCCCCGCGCCGATCGGTCAGCCTGCGCGCGGGCCCGGGCAGCGGCTGCGGGGGCACCTGTGCGGGCCGCAGCGGCCGCGGTCGGCCCGCGCGGGAATTCGCCGTCGCTTGACCTTGCTGCCGGGAGGGACGAAGATGGAATTGCGAGGCGCGGCCATGAAAGTGCTCAGGGGAGTTTGCTGGCTGACGGGGATGGCGGGGATCGCGGTCTTTGTGCTCCGCGCGCAGGAGCTGATTTCGGCCAAGGCAGGCCTGGTGCACTACGTCGAGGGCCGCGTCCTGCTCGATGGGCGGCAGGTGCAGATCAAGCCCGGCGAGTTTCCCCAGATCCCGGTGGGCGGCGTACTGGCCAGCGAGCGGGGCCGGGCCGAGGTCCTGCTGGCGCCTGGAGTCTTTGTGCGCATCGCCGAATCCAGCGCAGTCCGTCTGCTCACGGACGATCTCAGCGATACCCGCCTGGAGCTGCTCGAGGGCTCCATGCTGGTCGAGTGCGCGGAGACCCTCAAAGGCAACCGGCTCGCCATCGCGCTGGGCAAGGCGACGGTCACGATCCGCTCGGATGGACTCTACAGGCTGGATTCCCGGTCCCCCGAGCTGAGGGTCTACGACGGGCAGGCCGTGGTCGAGACCGGCGGCCAACTCCTCAAGGTAAAGAAAGGCCGCGCCGTCGCGCTCGACGGGTCAGCCCTGTCGCGCAAGTTCGACGTCAAGCAGGGCGACGCTTTTCTGCGCTGGAGCCGCCGCCGCGCCGAGATCGTCGCCATGGCCAATCTCTCCGCGGCAAAGACGATGTACGAGGAGCGGGTGCGTCTGCGCAGGAGCACCTGGGTGTTGCTGCCGGACTTCGGCATGCTCACCTTCGTGCCGTACGGCGGCATCTGGGTGAGCCCGTTCGGCTACCCCTTCTACAGCCCCGGCGCGGTGAGCGCAGTTTTCGAGCCGCCGCGCCGCTCTCTCTGGTCCTGGGATCCGACCCCGCGGCACGATGCCAATCTCGGCTACGGGACCATCGGCGCCACGCCCGCGGGCACTTCTGGGACCGTCGCCGCTTCGGGTCCGCCCACGGCTGCTTCGGAAGCCTCCCACGCTCCGATTCCGCGCGAGACCGGCAGCGCCGGCGGCCGACCCCGCTGAAACCTCATTTCAGCGCGCGCTCGAAGAAATCCAGCATCAGCGCGTTCAAATGGCGGCGATTCTGCGCTCCATGCCCCTTGGCCGGGTACAGCATCATCGAGAAGCGCTTGCCCGCCCGTTGGAGCGCCGCCGCCATCTGGATCGTGTTCTGCACGAGCACGTTGTCATCCTCGAGGTTGTGCACCAGCAACAACTCGGCCTGCAAGGCATCGGCCCTGTGAACGGGCGAGCTGCGCCGATAGCCTTCCGGATTCTCCCCGGGCAGCCCCATGTAGCGTTCGGTGTAAATCGTGTCGTAGTTTCGCCAGTCGGTCACCGGAGCGCCGGCAACGCCCGCGCGGAACAGCCCGGGAGCGTTCACGAGGCAATACAGTGTCATGAAGCCGCCGTAGCTCCAACCGTAAATCCCGATGCGCTTCGCGTCCACGAACCCGAGCCCGATCAAATGCCGCAGTCCGTCCTTCTGGTCCTCGAGCTCCCGTGCGCCCAGATTCCGGTGAATCGCCGCCTCCCAGAGGTGGCCGCGTCCGGCGGATCCACGATTGTCCAGCTGCCAGACGACGAAACCACGGTGCGCCAGCACCTGGTCGAAGCTCAGTCCGCTCCAGGCGTTGCGCACCGCCTGCGCGTGCGGGCCGCCGTAGATCGCCACCACGGCAGGGTATTTCCGGCCCGCTTCGAAGCCCGCCGGCCGGATCAGGCGCGCATAGAGCAGCGCCCCGTCGGCGGCCCTCACTTCGACGATCTCGGTGGGCAGGATTTCGTACTCTTCGGCAATCCGTTGATCCGGCGGCCTGAGGACGACGATTTCCTTCCCCGCGGAATCCCGCAGCGCGATGGATGGCGGCTGCCTGAGGCTCGAATGCGTGTCGAGGAAGTATTCTGTCGTGGGACTCATGCTTACCGAATGGGTCCCCGCAGCGCCGGTGATGCGCACGGGCGGGCCGCCATCCAGACCGACGCGATAGAGCTGACGCTCGAGCGGACTGGCCTGGGTGGAAAGGTAGTAGACATAGCCGGCCTTCTCGTCCACGCCCGCCACCTCGGTGACTTCCCACTCGCCGCGAGTCAGTCGCGCCAGCAACTTGCCCTCTCGCGAGTAACGATAGAGATGTCCCCAGCCATCCCGCTCGCTCCACCAGAGAAATTCCTTCCCGCCCTTCAGCCAGCGGAAGTTGTCGCGCACGTTGATCCAGTAGGGATCGCACTCCTCGAGAAGCACCCGCACCTGACCGCCGATCTCGGCCACCAGCAGCTCCTGGCGGTTCTGCACGCGGTTCAGTCGTTGCACCGCGATGCCGCTGGCGTCGGGCAGCCAGTGAACGCGAGCCAGCAGTCTCTCGCGCGTCTCGCCCAGGTCCAGCCATTCGGTGGGGCCGCCGGTGGCCGCGATCAGGCCCAGACGGACCTCGGCGTTGGGTTCGCCCGCCTTCGGATAACGCTGCGGTTCGTAGCGCGCCGGCAGGGGCAGCAGATCCACCTGCGGGTACAGCGGCTGCCGGCTCACGTCGAACTGCAAGTAGGCGATCCGCCTGGAATCGGGCGACCACCAGTGCGCGGTGCCAAGACCCAACTCCTCGGGATACACCCAGTCCAGTTCCGCATTGCGCAGCGTCTCCGAGCCGTCGTGCGTGAGCCGGGTTTCGCTGCGCGAGCCGATTTCCATCACCCAAAGGTCATGACCGCGCCGGAAGCTGACGCGACGCCCGTCGGGCGACAGTTTCGGATCGCGCTCGTCTACCGCCGTCGCGGTGAGCGGCGTCCATCCGCCCGCCCCGAGGCGGAACAGGAACAGGTCCCCACCCGCCCGGATCAGCAATTCGCGGCCTGACGGAAACCACTGCACGTTCTGCTCGCGGACCCCGCGGTTCTCCCAGGGGTACTGCGCCGCTTCCTGCGGCTTGACCGCCGCTGCGGCCAGCGCCGCCAGCGACACCAGCTCGCGCCGGCTCCGTCCGGCCACGTCGTACAGCCAGAGCCTGCCTTCCTCGGCAAAAACGAACTGCTTGCCATCGGGCGCCCACACGGGCGACAGGGGCGCGGCCGGCCGCACCGCGGTCAGGGCCTCCAGCGTGACCGGCTTCTTCTGAGCCGCTGCGGTCGCCGAGAGGGAGGCCAGAACGATCAGGAAAGCGAACATGGCTCGATTATATTGGGGCGGGCCAGGAAAGCAGGGAGAGAACAACCGGGGAGGGCCGGCGGAACAGCAAAGCCGGCCGCAGCCGCCGACTCGAGAGCACGGGCTGCGGCCGGCCCCGGTCGCAGTGGAGAACTTCTCAGCGTCCCGTCGCCTTGTTGTACAGCTTGCTCGCGATCTCGAAGATCTCCTGCGGGGCGTACTCCGGAGCGAAAGAGCTGGCGATGCCTGCCAACTGCGTGAGATCGCCGCCTTGCGGCGGACCGTCCACCACGCGCAGGGCCTGGCCGTCCTGCGGGTGCGTGCCCTCCCAGATCAGCGCGATCTGCTTGTAGTCGTCCGGGCTAAAGCGATAAAGATCGCGGTGCACCCCCCGCTGCTCGAATTTGCGGGCCTCGGGGAAATGGGAATTGGGGATGTTGGGGATGGGCAGCATCTTCTTCAGATCCACGCCGGTCAGTTGCTCGAGCGCTTTGGCGTAGGCCAGCGCGTGCACGCCGCCGCGCACGAACAGATAGCCCAGCATCTCGCGCGCTGCGGGATTGTCGGTCATCTCGTAGACGCGAAGCTTCTGGAGACGGGCGCCGTTCTCCAGGAAGAAGTTGTGCAGCAGGTCCAGAATGAGGTTGCCGGAGGAAAACACGTAGTCGCCGCGCCAGGGCTGGCCCAGAGAGTTGCCCACCAGCGTGGCCTGGCCGGTCACGATGAAATGATGCGGGTTGGTCCCGGCGGGTAGCCCCTTCCAGGGCGAGGTGGCGGGGTCTTCGGACTTGTCGAAGTCCTTGCGCGGCCCGTTCAGGAGCATGTTCACGCTGGCCGAAACCAGCTCGATGTGGCCCAGCTCCTCGGTGGCGATGTTGGCGATCAGCTCGTAATAGGGCCGCAGCTTCTCGCGGTTGCGGAAGTTGAACGACTGGTACATGTAGTTCATCAGGGTGGACATTTCGCCGAAGCGGCCGCCCAGCAGCTCCTGGACGGCGGCGGCGGCCCGCGGATCCGCCTCGGGCGCCACGGGCAGCTCTACTTGCAGGCGGTCAATGCGCAGAAACATAGCTGGAAACCTCCTCCTTCGCTTCAGGGCAGATGCCCTGGTAGGCTTCTGCCTTCAGGGTAGGCTCCGGGCCAGCCATCGAGGAATCCAATCGCTACGATAGTTCTCATAGGGAATTCCTATGGATCTGCGGCAGCTCCGGTACTTCCTCGCGGTGGCTCAGGCGGGCAGCTTCAGCCGGGCCGCGGAGCAGGAGGGCGTCTCGCAACCTGCGCTCTCCGAGCAGATCCGCAAACTCGAGCGGGGACTGGGCGTGCCGCTGTTCGAACGCCTGGCCCGCGGGGTGCGCCTGACGCCGGCGGGGGAGCGCCTGCTCGATCATGCGCGGGTGGTGTTGCGCGAGATGGCGAGCGCGCGCCGTGCGATCGAGTCCCTGCGCACCGAGGTGGGGGGACGTCTGGCGGTGGGGGCCATACCCACCGTGCTGCCCTACCTGGTGGCTCCCCGCATCGAGGAGTTCCGGCGGCGGTACCCTGAGGTCCGATTGCGTCTGGTCGAGGACGTCACCGCGCGCCTGCTGGAGGGTCTGCGCAGCGGCGACCTGGATCTGATCGTGGTGAGCTTGCCGCTGCGCGAGCCGGATCTGATCTGCGCCGAATTGCTGCGGGAGCCCCTGCTGGCGGCGCTCCCTGCCGATCATCCGCTCGCTTCGGAGCGGGAGCTCGACCCCCGTGCCCTGCGCAACGAGCGCTGGCTGCTGTTGCGCGACGGGCACTGCTTCCGCAACGAGGTTCTCGCCCTGTGCCGTCGCGCGCTGCGCGATCCCGGCTCGCTGTTCGAGACGGACCAGTTCACCAGCATCATCGCGCTGGTCGCAGCGGGCTTCGGTGTGAGCATCCTGCCGGCCATGGCCGCCCCCGCCGCGCGCGCCTGTGCGCTGGTGCCGCTGCGCGGCGGCCCCCAGCGGCGCATAGGCTACGCGCGTCTGGACCGCGCCTTTGTCCCACCGGCGCAGCTGGCCTTCACCGAGTGGCTCAGGGCGGTGGCGCGCCGCAACACGTCGCGGCCCTAGACGATCTCTTCACGGTCCGGGTCCCAGCGCACGCGCCGCTGCTGGCGGTACGCCTCGACCGACATGCAGATCGTCGCCGCTTCCTCGAAGGCGCGGTCCACGCCGCAACGCGGCTCGCGCCGCGTGCGCACGCACTCGAAGAAGTCTTCCATGTGGCTGGAAACTTCCAGCTCGCCTTTCTTGAAGGAGTACTCGGGCGGAACCGGCATGTCGAGCGGCGAGATGCCGGCTTTCTCGGCGAGCTTGCGCGCCTCGGCCAGGCGTTCTTTGAATTCCGGCTTCCACTCCGCGGCGTAGAGGCGGCAGAACAAGGGCGAAACCTCCAGGGTCTTCTCGCGGCCCAGGAACTGAACCTTCTCGCCCACGTGCCGGTTGTGGAAGCAGCAAGCGAAGGTGATGGCCAGCTCGCGCTTGGGATAATCGAACAGCACGTGCCACATGTCGGGTACGTCGCGCCCGTCGTGCCAGAAGTAGAGATTGCCCTGCGTCACGCAGCTCTCCGGGATGCCCATGCCGATGACCATGTTCACCGAGTCCCAGAGATGGCTCATCAGGTCGCCCGCGATCCCCGTCGAATATTCCCACCAGCAGCGCCATTTGAAGAAGCGTTCCACGTCGAAGGGCCGTTTGGTGGCGTTGGCGACGAAGCGTTCCCAGTCAATGGTCTCCGGGCTGGCGTCTTTGGGCGGCTGCTGGATGTTGTACGCGGTATAGAACTGCCACTCCGGCCAGGGGTTGGTGCGGTCAATATAGGTGCGCACGAGCGGCACCTTGCCCAGGGCGCCGGATTGGTAAATCTGCCGTGCGCGGTGGAACGTGGGCAGGCTGTTGTACTGGTGGCCGAGCTGCATCACGACCTTGTTGTCCTTCACCGCCTTGCGCATGCGCTTGGCGTCCTCGAGCTTCGTGCACCAGCCCTTCTCTACATAGATGTCCTTCCTGGCCTCGGCCGCCGCGATCACCTGGGGCGCGTGCCAGAAGTCCGGCGTGGCGATGATCACCACGTCCACGTCCCGCGCAGAGGCGGCCTCCTCCCAGGCCTTGGTGAGCCGCACCTTCTGGTTGGTGGTGAACTCCTTGGCGCGCCGCAGGTTGCCGTCGTAGAGATCGCAGATCACCCGGATCTCGGTGTTGGGAATGGCCTGCGCCTCGCGCAGGAGCTGGAAGCCGCGGGTGCCGACGCCGATCACCGCCACGCCCAGCCGTTCGTTGGCTCCCTGTTGCGCCAACACGGCCGGCGCCGCCGCTGCACTCGTCGCCGTCTTCAGGAAGTCCCTTCGCACCATCTCGCCCTTTTCCATTTCGCCTCCTTGCCGAAGAGAATTCGATCATACAACGGGGCTGGCGCGGGCGAGCGTCGCGACCGGAGGCCGCCCTGCTGCTAAGCTGGGTGGGATGGAAATCACATTCTGGGGCGCGGTCCGCACCGTCACCGGCTCGATGCACGAGTTGCACGTCAACGGCCGGCGTTACCTGCTCGAATGCGGACTCTTCCAGGGCCGGCGCAAGGAAGCCCTCGAACGCAACACCCGGTTCCCTTTCGCCCCCGATTCCGTGGCGGCGGTCCTGCTCTCGCACGCGCACATGGACCACAGCGGCAACCTGCCCTCGCTGGTGCGCCGCGGATTCGCCGGTCCGGTTTACGCCACGCACGCCACCGCCGATCTGTGCGATCCGATGTTGCGCGACTCCGCCCACCTGCACGAGAAGGATGCCGAGTACTTGAACAAGCGCGCGCAGCGGCGACGCGCTCTCGGCATCGAACCGGACGCGCCGCCCGTCGAGCCCCTCTACACGGTCGCCGATGCCGAGGCCGTGCTGCCCTTGCTCCGGCCCACCGCCATGCGGACCCCGGTAGTGCTGGACGACGGGCTGAGCTGGGAGGCCTATGACGCCGGGCACATCCTCGGCTCCGCCGTCCTGCGGATCGTCGAGCAAAGGCGCGGCAGGCGCACCCGGCTGCTGTTCTCCGGCGACCTGGGCCGCAAGAACCTGCCCATCACGCGCGATCCCGAGCCGCCGCCTCCGGCCGACTACCTCGTTCTCGAGAGCACCTACGGCGCGCGCCTGCACAAGCCTCCCGAAGTGGTCGCCGACAAGCTTGCCTCCGTCATCAACCGCACTTGCGCCCGCGGCGGCAAGATCATCGTCCCTGCCTTTGCCGTGGGTCGCGCCCAGCAACTGATCCTGCTGCTGCACGAGCTGGCCGACGCCGGCCGCATCCCCTCCATCCCCGTCTTCCTCGACAGCCCTCTGGCAGTCGAGATCACGCAGATCTTCCGCCGCCACGCCGAGCTCTACGACGAGCAAACCCACGGTTACATCGAGCGGGGCCAGGATCCCTTCCAGTTCCCTCGCCTGAAGTTGATCCGTGACGTGGCCGAGTCGAAAGCGCTCAACGACCTGCGCGGCCCCTTCGTGGTCATCTCGGCCTCGGGAATGTGCGAAGCCGGCCGCATCCTCCATCACCTGAAGAACAACATCGAGGACCCGCGCAACACCGTCCTCATCACCGGATTCCAGGCCGCCCATACGCTGGGACGCAAGCTCGTCGAGAAGCTCCCCGAAGTCCCCATCTTCGGCGAGCCCGTGCGGCTGCGCGCGGAGGTCGAAACCCTGAACGAGTTGAGCGGCCACGCTGACCAGCAGGAGCTGCTCGCCTGGATGAAGCCGGTGGCTGGCGCGCTCAAAGGCGTCTTTCTCGTCCATGGCGAGCTCGCGCAAGCCGAAGCCCTGGCCCGCGCCATCCACGAGCGCTACGGCCTGCGAGCGGTGATCCCCGAGCGCGGCCAGACCTTCGAGCTCGACTGAGGCTCCGCGGGCAACGCGCTTCCAGTACAATTGGCGGTTCGGAGAGTACGCCTATGGTTCCAAGAGGCGCTGCATATCTATTCACCGCCACCGCCCTGCTTCTGGCGCAGCCCCAGCCGCCCACCGGCCTGCGCACCGAGTACCTCGTCAATCCCGAAGTCGTGGACACTCCCAGACCCAGGTTTTCCTGGGTGCTCGAACACACCGCGCGCGGCCAGCGCCAGACCGCCTGGCAGATCCTGGTTTCCTCACGCCCCGAGGTGAACGTCGGCGACGTCTGGGATAGCGGCCGCGTCGAAGGCGCCCAGAACACCCTCGTGGCGTACAACGGCAAGCCGCTCGAGAGCGGGCGGACGTACTACTGGAAGGTCCGTTGGTGGGATGCCGCCGGCCAGGCCAGCCCCTACAGCCGCGTGGCCCGCTTTACGATGGGCCTGCTCAATCCCTCCGATTGGAAGGGGCGCTGGATCGGGGGAGCCAATCAGCTCCGCAAGGAGTTCACGCTTGCGGCCCGTCCGGTCCGGGCCCGCGCCTTCATCGCCGGCTTGGGCTACTACGAATTGCGCATCAACGGCCAGAAAGTCGGCGACCACGTGCTCGATCCCGGCTGGACCACCTACGACAAGCGCGTCCTCTACACCTCCTACGACGTCACCGACCTTCTCCGCCAGGGCTCCAACGCCGTCGGCATCATCCTGGGCCAAGGCTGGTACGGCTCGCGCGCGGCCCTGCTCCAGCTGAACGTCGAAATGGAGGGCGGCCAGCGCGCCGAAATCGTCACCGACGGCACCTGGAAGGTCCGCCAAGGGCCGATCCTGTCGGACTCCGTCTACGACGGCGAAACCTACGACGCGCGCCAGGAGACGCCCGGTTGGGACCGCCCGGGCTTCGTGGACGTCGGCTGGCAGGCAGCCACGGCAGTGGATCCGCCCAAGGGCGTGCTTTCCGCGCAGATGATGCCGCCCATTCGCATCACCGACACCCTCGTGCCCCTGAAGATGTGGAGTCCGCGCCCCGGCGTCTATGTATTCGACATGGGCCAGAACTTCTCGGGCTGGTGCCAACTGCGGGTCCGCGGACCGCGGGGCACGGTGGTCCGTCTGCGTCACGCCGAGCTGATCTATGAGGACGGGATGATCAACGTCGAGAATCTGCGGCGGGCCCGCGCCACCGACGTCTACATCCTCAAGGGCGACGGCGAAGAGGAAGTCTGGGAGCCCCGCTTCACCTACCACGGCTTCCGCTACGTCGAGGTCACTGGCTATCCCGGCACCCCGCGTCTGGACAGCATCCGGGGCCGTGTCGTCCACACCGACATCAGGCCCCACGGCAATTTCGCAGCCTCCAAGCAGATCCTCAACCGCATCCAGCACCTGATCCTCTGGGGCATCCGCAGCAACGTGCACAGCATCCCGACCGACTGCAACCAGCGAGACGAGCGCATGGGCTGGATGGCCGACGCCCATCTCTACACCGAACCCACCCTGTGGAACTACGATTCCGCCGCCTTCTTCGCCAACTTCCTGCGCAACATCCGCGACATCCAGGGCACCGACGGTAGCGTCACCGACACCGTGCCCCATCG
>JANXAE010000055.1 GCA_025062235.1 Bryobacteraceae bacterium | reverse complement strand
GCGCCGCCCAAGCCGAGAGAAGGCCCGACGACGCGTCGGCGCAAACCGGCCTGGCGGAGGCTGCCATGTATCTGGCCGAGGTGGCGCTCGAGCTGCGCGACCGCGAGGGCGCGCGAGTGGCGGCCGAGACGGGCATCCGTGCCGCGCAGCGCGCCGTGGCGCTCCGGCCCGAGGTGGCCGAGCATCACCGGCTGTTGGGCGCCCTCTGCGGGCAGGCGATCCCGGCCAGTCTGCTCTCGGCCATGAAGTACGGCAAGTGCGCGGCCGAGTCCATCGAGCGGGCTCTCCAGCTCGATCCCAAGGACTGGCGCGTGTGGATGAGCCGCGGCGTGGGGCGCTATTATCTGCCGCCGGCCTTCGGAGGCGGCGCCGAGCGCGCCGTCGAAGACCTGCGCAAGGCTCTCGAGCTGAATCCGCGCGCCGCCGACGCCTGGCTGTGGTTGGGCATCGCGCTGCGCAAGGCCGGACGACTCGCCGAGGCGCGGCAAGCCATCGCGCGATCGCTCGAGCTGAATCCCGAGCGCGTCTGGGCGCGCCAGCAGTTGGAGAAGACCCCCGCCCCATGACTCCGGTGCAACAGCGGATCTCGATCGCGCTGGCAATCGCCGCGCTCACGGCGGCCAGCTTCTGGCTGTTCCCCGGCCACACTTGGTTGCAGGCGGACACGCAAATCTACATTCCCATCCTCGAGCGCCTGTGGGATCCCGGGACGCTGGCCCGCGATCCCGTGGCGGAACGTCCGCACGTCGCGTTCACGGTTTACGACGAAGTGGCGATCGGCTTGAGGCGGCTGACGGGCCTGGATTTCCACGCGATCCTCACCGCCCAGCAGCTGCTCTTTCGCGCCCTGGGGATTCTGGGCATCTATCTCATCGCGACCGCGCTCGGGCTTTCGGTGCCCTCGGCCTTGCTGGCGGCAGCCGTATTCTCGCTCGGCGCAACCGTCGTCGGTCCTTCGGTGCTCACGCTGGAGTACGAGCCCGTGCCTCGGGGGTTCGCGGGCCCGCTGGTCTTCCTGGCTCTGGGGCTGGCCGGCCGCGGGCGAGAGCTGGGAGCGGGCGTGGCTGCGACTCTGGCCTTCCTCTACCATCCGCCCACGGCCGCTGCCTTCTGGGCCGTGTACTTCGTGCTAGCCTTGTGGCCTTCGCCTCCGCCCGTGATGGCGCGCCGCATTGCAGGCCTGATCCCGCTGGCCTTGGGCGCGGCGTTGCTGCTGGTTCTTTCCCGCTTGCAGCCCGGCATCAGCGAGCCGCAGATGCTTTTCCGTCGCCTCGACGCCGAACTCGAAGCGCTCCAACGGATGCGTGCAGCCTACAACTGGATCGGGCTGTGGGAATCAGCCTGGCTGCGCCTGCACGTTCTGCTTTGGTTGCTCGGGCTGGCGGCCTTCTGGCGCCTGCGCAGGGCCGGCGCCTTCCGGAACCGCGACCCGCAGGCGTGGCCGGTCATTGATCTGGAGTCTTTCCTCATCGGCCTCCCTCTGGCCGGAATGCTGTGCCTGCCGCTGAGCTATTGGCTGCTGGACGGCATGAAGTGGGCCTTGATCGCGCAGGTGCAGCCGGCCCGCAACCTGATGTACGTGATGACGCTTTCCTCGTTGATGGCGGTCGCGGCGGCGGCCAAGGCGGGCGAGGCCGGGCGGTGGTGGGAAAGCCTGCTGTGGCTGGTCCCCGTCTACGCCATCCCGGCACACACTCGGCTGCTCCAGTTCGACGGCGTTGCGCTGGCCACACCGCTAGGCCGCCGCCGGGCGTTGCTCGTGCTGGCGATGGCTGCCGTATCGGCGGCGGCTTTGCAAGCTCGGCCCATGCCGCGTCTGGCGAAGGTCCCGCTGGTGAGCGTGGCCATTGCCGCCCCGTTCTTCGTGGTTCCCTGGCTGGGCCAGGTGAAGAATTATCCGGACTTGCACCACGCCGAACTGGACGAACTGGCGGCTTGGGCGCGAGCCAACACGTCGCCTGCGGCCGTGTTTCTGTTTCCCGACGCGGGTCGCGAGCTATTTCCTGGCATCTTCCGCGCCAAAGCGCTGCGCGCGGTCTACGTGGATTGGAAGGGGGGCGGTCAGGTGAACTTCCTGCGCCACTTCGCGAGCGAATGGTGGCGGCGTTGGACGCAGGTCATGGAGGGCGGCTTCCGCGCCAGCCGCTGGCCGCAGTACGTAGCCTCGGGCGCAGACTATCTGGTGCTTCGCCGGCCGCGAAGCCAGCCCGCTCAGACGCCGGTCTTCGCGAACAGCCGTTACGTGGTCTACCGCCTGAAGTAGGATTCCCTTGCGCGCGTCAGGCCTCCCGGAGGCTGAGGAACTCCTCGACCTC
Source organism: Bryobacteraceae bacterium (assembly GCA_025062235.1). Lineage (GTDB taxonomy): Bacteria > Acidobacteriota > Terriglobia > Bryobacterales > Bryobacteraceae > DTHT01. The sequence continues at coordinate 18,335 of JANXAE010000055.1, read as the reverse complement.
TCGGCGGAGCGGGACGGAAGCCTGAGCGCCCAGCCGCGTCACGGAGATCGCGGCCGCGGCGTTGGCGAAACGGAGGGCTCGCTCGATGGGGAGGCCCTCGCACAAGGCCACGGCGAGCGCGGCGTTGAAGGTGTCCCCCGCCGCCGTCGAATCGCGGACGTCCACGGGGAACGCCGGCTGATGGATCTGCCGATGGCCGTCGTCATAGTAGCAGCCCTGGTCGCCGAGCTTGAGGACTACGGTGCGCGCGCCTGCTTGACGCAACGCGCGGGCCAGCCCGGGCGCGTCGGCGGGCGCCACCCGCCCAGGCTTGCGGCCCACGAGCAGCGAAGCCTCCGTCTCGTTGGGCGTGAGAACGTCGGCAAGCTCGAGCACTTCGCGTTCGAGCGGGCGGGCCGGGGCGGGATCGAGCATCGTACGGGCGCCCTCCTCGCGCGCGATGCGCAGGCCCGCAGCCACCGCAGGAAGTGGGATCTCCAACTGGAACAGGGCGAAGCGTGTCCCCTGGAAACTCCGCCGGTGTCCCTCCATCTCGGAAGCCGCCAGGGCGTGGTTGGCGCCCGGGGCGACCACGATCGAATTCTGGCCCGAGCCGTCCACCCAGATCAGCGCCACCCCGGTCGCCTGGGCCCTGGTGGCGTGGACCGATGAGACGTCCACTCCCACGGCGGCAAGCGCGGCCTTGAGGTGGTCGCCGAACCAGTCGTAGCCCACCCGGCCCACCATGCGCACCGTCATCGAGGGACCCGCCAGCCGCGCCGCGGCGCACGCCTGATTTGCTCCCTTGCCTCCCGGCACCATCTGGAAATCCCGGCCCAGGACCGTTTCGCCCGGCGCGGGCAGCCGCTCGACGGTGACGAGAAAATCCATGTTGAGGCTGCCGACCACGACCAGGGCGGGATTCATCGGCTGAGATCAATTCCGAATTTCTTCAGCTCTTCGGCGTAATAGCGGCGGTGGAGCAGCTCCCACTCTTCGCTGCCCTCGGGAATTTCCCGTTTTTGCGAGCGGATTTTCTGGCGGGCGGCGCGGTCCACTTTCTCCTCCAGCGCGAGCAGATCCATCATGGCGCGCACCATCTCCAGGCGGATCTCGTTCTGGTCAATCTTCATGCGGGCGTGGCGCGCCTTGCGGAGGGCGGTCATGAGCTTGTGCGAAATATCTACGATTTTGTCGCGCGAGAGTTTCATCTGATCGCCGGTGTCCCGGCCGGAGGCGCGCACGACTTTGCGCTCGGCGATGAGTTGATTCTTGATGCGCCGGAACATTTCCTGGTAGCTGACTCCCTCGCGGCGCATGTAGTCGGCGTACTGGCTGAGGATGTCACGGACCTCCTCGTTGAGGCGGTCCTCGACCTCCAGCTCCTGGATGATCACGCCCGCGATCAGATCGGCCAGGGCCTGCGGTTCGGCGGATTCGATCATGCGCGGGGTAAGCCGCCGCACCATCTGGCGGGCCAGGTAGTGGACGAATTCGCGCGCAAGCAGCATTCTACGGGCGCACCGGCATCCAGATAGTGTACAACAGCCGGGGAGCCGCCATGCCCGCGCTGCGGGCTTAAGATGTGAGCGTGGGAGTGCGCCGCTTCGGCAAGCACGAAATCATCCTGCTGGTGCTTTTCGCGCTGCTGGCGGCCGGCGGGCCCGTGCGCCGTCCGGCTGTGGCTGCCTTGCTGGCCGCCCTGGCGCTGCTGCAAATCCTGGAGCCCTCGGTAGCCTTTTTCGCCCGCGCAGGCGGCAGTGTCGTGGCCAACCTGCTCAAGCTGGGCCTGGGCTATGCGGTGCTGGGCCTGACCGGGGGCATCAACAGCAGCTACTACTGGATCCTGGTGGCCCCGGTGATCTCCGCCGGCATGGTCCTCGGGGTGCGAGGGACAGCCATCTTCACCGGCCTGGCTTGCGGCGCCTATCTTTCCACGCTGCTGTGGATCGACTGGGAGCGTTATGTGCTCCCGGCTGATCAGGTCCCGGAGATCCTGCTGCGGGTCGTGTTCCTGGCCATCGTCGGCTTCCTGGCTGAGCGGTTGGCGGAGGTCAATCCAGCGGCCCGCAGGGCCCAGGCTGTGGCGGCCGAGCTCGCCGAGGCCAACCGCAGCTTGCAGGAAGCGGAGGCCGCAGTGCGGCGGTCCGAACGGCTGGCGGCGCTGGGCCAGCTCTCGGCCGGCCTGGCGCACGAGTTGCGCAACCCGTTGGGGACCATCCGCGCCTCGGCCGAGATGCTGGCGCGGCAGCTTCCCGCCGACAATGCCGTGGCGGCCGAACTGGCCGGCTTCATCGCCGCCGAGGTCGACCGCACCAACCACCTGGTCACGCGCTTCCTGGAGTTCGCCCGCCCGTTGGAGCTCAAGCCGGTGCGGGCCGAGCTGGCTCCGGTGATCGAGCGCGCGATCGCACAGCTGGAGCGCCACTCGCCTCCCTTCGACGTGGCGGTCTACAGGAACTACGCGCCGGATCTGCCCCCCTTCGAGTTCGATCCCGAGCTGATGGAGAGAGTGGTTTACAACCTGCTGCTCAATGCCGCCCAGGCCAGTCCCCCGGGCAGCGCGATCACCGTGAAAACCCGGCCGCTGGCAGGCAACGCCGAGATCGCCGTCATTGACCGGGGCGAGGGAATCCCGCCCGAGCGGCAGGAAACGATTTTCAACCCATTTGTCACGACGAAGCCGGACGGGGTGGGGCTCGGGCTGGCCATCGTTTCCAAGATCGTGGATCTGCATGGCGGTACAATAACCGTGGAAAGCGAGCCCGGCAAGGGCAGCGTCTTCCGCGTGTACCTGCCCACGAGCCGTCGCGGCGCGCCATGAAGACGCGCATCCTCCTCATCGAGGACGAGGACAAGCTCCGCCGCGTGCTCGAGCTGCACCTGCGGTCGCTGGGCTACGAGGTCGAGACGGCGGCCACGGCCGCGGAGGGCTGGAAGCTGGCCGACCGCGCCGATGTCATCGTCACCGACCTGCGCCTGCCCGATTTCGACGGCCTCGAGCTCCTCAGTCGCCTCCGCCGGCAGAACACCCGGACCCCGGTGATCGTGATCACCGCTTACGGGACGGTGGAGACGGCGGTCGAGGCCATGCGGCAGGGTGCCGACGACTTCGTGTTGAAGCCCTTCCCGCTCGATCACCTCACGGCCGTGCTGGAGAAGGCCCTCCGCCGCCGCGCGCTGGAGGACGAGAACCTGCGGCTGCGCGAGGAGTTGGGTCGCCGCTACGATTTCCGCAACATCATCGGACGCAGCCCCGCGATGCAGGAGATCTTCGCGACCATCCAGCGCGTGGCTCCCACGCGCGCGACGGTGTTGCTGTGCGGGGAGAGCGGGACCGGCAAGGATCTGATCGCTCGCGCCATTCACTACCACTCGCCGCGGCGAGACCGGCCCTTCGTCAAGATCAACTGCTCGGCGCTGCCGGAAAACCTCATGGAAGCGGAGTTGTTCGGCTTCGAGAAAGGCGCTTTTACGGGCGCGGTCGCTTCCAAGCCGGGCAAATTCGAACTGGCCGACACCGGCACGGTTTTCCTGGACGAAATCGGCGATGTCCCGCCCTCCGTGCAGGTCAAGCTGCTGCGCGTGCTCCAGGAACGCGAGTTCGAAAGGCTGGGCAGCAACAGGACGCGCCAGATTGACGTCCGCGTGATCGCAGCGACCAACCAGGACTTGCGGGCTGCGCTGGAACAGGGCACCTTCCGCGAGGACCTGTACTACCGATTGAACGTCGTGCCGATCAACCTGCCTCCCCTGCGCGAGCGCCGCGAGGACATCCCTTTCCTCGCCGAGCATTTCGTCCGCAAGCTGGCGCCCATGCTGGGCAGCCGGGTCGAGGGTCTCACCGATGCCGCGATCCAAAAGCTGATGGCCTACCACTGGCCGGGCAACGTACGCGAGCTCGAAAACGTCATCGAGCGCAGCATCGTGCTGGCAAACGGGACGGTGCTCGACGCCGACGACGTCAAGCTGGACACGGCCCCGCGGGCGCGCCCTCCGCAGGAAGGCTTCTTCCTGCCCGAAGGCATGACCCTCGAAGAGTTCGAGCAGGCTGTGATCCGGGAGGCCCTCCGCCGGGCGGGCGGCAACAAGAGCCAGGCCGCTCGAATGCTGGGGTTGACGCGCAACGCGCTGCGCTACCGCCTGACGCAAATGGGCCTCGAGAGCTGAGCCGGCACGTCCGGCTCTGCTCGCTCGCCTCGGGATTAAGCATTCTTCAAAAGCGTGTAGTACCGTAGGGAGTGGACGGGCTGTGCGTGCCCGCCCTTCCCTGCTGCCGGGGGAGACGGGCGGCGCGGCGGGGCCAGACTGCCCGAGGCCCAGACCGCCCGAGGAATGGTGCCACGCGATGACGGGTCAACATGCCCAAGGAACCAAATGCCACCGCGAGTTCCGGGCCCTCTTGCAATCCCCTGCTTTCCAGCGCCTGATGGACGCCATGGTGGATGGCGTCCTGGTCGTGGACGCCGAGGGCGGCATGTTGTTCGCCAATGCGACTGCCCGCCGCTGGCTGCCGATCCCGGATCCAGCACCGCCTGTGGATCGCTGGCCAGAGGCGTTCGGGTTGTTCTCCGCGGACGGCTCGACCCCGTTGCCGCCGGAACAATCGCCCGCCTGCCGCGTCCTGGGCGGCCAGCTCGAGGCGACCGAAGAGCTTTTTGTGCGCAACCGGCAAGTCCCCGAAGGCGTTTGGGTCTCGGTTCGCGGCGCCCTGCTCGAGGACGAGAGCGGCAACAAGCTCGGCGCGCTGATGGTGATGCATGACGTCACCGAGGCGCGCCGGGCGCAAGAGGCCTTGCGGCGCGAGCGGGATTGGGCTGCGACCATCCTGGACACCGTCGGCAGCTTGGTGGTCGTGCTGGACCGGGAGGGACGCATTGTCAGTTTCAACCGGGCATGCGAGAAGGCCACCGGCTATGGTTTCGAGGAGGTCATCGGTCGGCCCCTGCGCGATTTTCTGCTGCCGGAGGAGGCCGACGAAGTGCACCGCCTTCTCGAGCGTCTCTGCGAGGGCAACTTTCCAGCCCAGCACGAGCATCATTTGTTGACAAGAGCGGGCGAGAAACGCCTGATCGTCTGGTCGAACACCTGCCTGTTGGATTCTAGCGGACGCGTCGAGTACGTGATCTGCACCGGCATTGACGTCACCGAGCGCCGTCACCTCGAAGCCCAACTTCGGCAGGCCCAGAAGATGGAAGCCGTCGGACGGCTGGCGGGCGGCGTCGCGCACGATTTCAACAACCTGTTGACGATTATTTCGGGTTACGCTCAGATGCTTGCCGAGGGGCTGCCCGAGGCGGATCCGCTCCGCGATGCCGCCCAGGAGATCCTGGCCGCGGCCGGGCGCGCCGCTTCCCTGGCCGGGCGCCTGTTGGCGTTCAGCCGCAAGCAGACCGGCAAGCCCCGCCTCATGGATCTGAACGAGGTGGTTGCCGGACTGGAGCGCATGCTGCGGCGCGTCATTGGAGAGGACATCGAGCTGGTCACGGCCCTCAGCCCGGATTTGCCCAAGATCCATGCGGACCCGGTTCAGATCGAACAGGTGCTCATGAACCTGGTCGTCAACGCGAGGGAGGCGATGCCGGCGGGCGGCCGCATTGTCATCGAAACCGCGGCCGTGAACCTGGATGAGCAGTATGCCCAGCGTCACCTGGGCGCGCGCCCAGGTCCCCATGTGATGCTGGCGGTCAGCGATACCGGCTGTGGCATGGACGCCGAGGTCCTGCGGCAGGCTTTCGATCCCTTCTTCACGACCAAGGAAAGCGGAACCGGGCTGGGTCTGAGTACGGTTTACGGCATCGTCCAGCGTCACGGCGGGCAGATCTGGGCGTACTCGGAACCCGGGATGGGAGCGACGTTCAAGATCTACCTTCCTGTCGCCCGGGATGGCCCGGTACCGCTGGTCGAGCAGGCCGGAGCGGCGCCTGAGGCCCCGGGGGACGGGGCGCTGGTCCTCGTAGTCGAAGACGAGATCGAGTTGTGCAAGCTCATCGCCGACGTGCTCGAAGGCGCGGGCTACCGGGTGCTCCGCGCGAGCAACCCCGAGCAAGCCCTGCGGCTGGCCGCCGAGCATGCAGGTAAGGTGGACCTGTTGCTGACGGATGTGGTTCTGCCCCGCATGAGCGGCCGCGAGCTGGCCGCCCGGCTGCGCGAACTGCGGCCGTCCCTGCCGGTGCTGTACATGTCCGGCTATGCCGATCGCGCCATCGTGCACAACGGCTTGCTGGAAGAGCAGGCGGCATTCTTGGAAAAGCCCTTCAGCAAGTCCGTGCTGCTGGCCCGCGTCCGCGAGGTGCTGAAGCGCTGACGTTGACGCCTCGGCCCGATTCCGGCTGCCCGGTGCGCCTACCGGCGTTCACCTGAACTGGGCGGCCGCCCAATGTGCCGTGCCGACGCTTTTGACAGCAAGCCGCACGGTATGGTACCAAATCGGACAAAGCCGCCTTGCGAGGGGTAAGCGGAGGCGCAGGTATTTGATCTAGGAGGCAAGCCATGAGTTGCAGCCGTGTTACACACGGAAGGGTCCTTTCTGCCATCCTGGGGTTGCTGATTGCTTGCACGCTGGCAGCCCAGGACACGGGCCGCCTGAGCGGATTGGTGCTGGACCCCACCGGCAGCGCCGTGCCCGGAGCCAAGATCGAACTTTACCTGCCGGGTGGTCAGTCCCCGGTCCTTTCTGCCACGACGACGGCTGAGGGGCGGTTCAGCATGATCGGCATCCGCCCGGGAACGTATGACATCGTCATCGAAGCGGCCGGTTTTCGCCGGCAAACCCTCCGCGCGGTGGACATTGACCCGGGGCGCGAAACCAGCCTCCCCGCCGTCACGCTCGAAATCGGCTCGGTGACCGAAGTCGTGGAAGTGACTGCGGTCGCTGCGGGGGTGCAGTTGTCGAACGCCGAGATCTCGACCACGGTCACCAACGAACAGGTGCGCCGGCTTCCGCTGCTGAACCGTAACCCGCTGGATCTGATCCGCACTCAGGTAGGCGTCACCCTAGGACGCGGGAACACGGTGATCAACGGCCAGCGCACATCGTACGCCAACGTCACCTTCGAGGGCGTCAACGCGCAGGACAACTTCATCCGCACCAACGCCCTGGACTTCCTGCCTAACCTTCTCCTGCTCGACCAGGTCGCCGAGGTCACCATCGTGACCTCGAACGCAGGCGCCATGTTCCCTGGCGGTACGGCCCAGGTCAGCTTCGTGGTGCCCTCGGGCAGCAACCAGTTCCGCGGCTCGCTGTACTGGTACAACCGCAACAACAAACTGGCCGCCAACACCTGGTTCAACAACCGCGACGGGATTCCGCGACCGTTCCTGAACCAGAACCAGGCCGGTGGCTCGCTGGGCGGCTACATCGTACGGGACAAGCTCTTGTTCTACACCAACTACGAGGCCTTCCGACTGCGCCAGCAAAGCACCGCCAACCGCACCATCCTCACCGCCGACGCCCGCCAGGGCATTTTCACTTACCGCGACGCGGCCGGAACCGTCCGCAAAGCCAACGTGCTCGAGCTGGCTGGGGTCTCGATGGATCCGGCCATGCGAAGCCTGCTCGATCAGGTGCCCGGCCCCGACAAGATCAACAACTTCCGCGTGGGCGACTCCAGCGAGGCGCTGTTGCGCAACACCGCGGGCTACTCCTTCCTGCTGCGCAACAACCGCACGCGCGACAACTACACGCTCAAGCTGGACTACATCCCCTCGACCCGCCACGCGATCGCCGGCACCTGGGCCTGGAATCGCGACATCGTGGACCGGCCCGATCTGGCCAACGATTACTCCACCGTGCCCAAGGTCAAGAACGACGACCACAAGCATCTGCTCTCGCTGGCCTGGCGGTGGAACCCTGCGCCCAGCTTCACCAACGAGACGCGCTTCGGATTCAATCTGGCCCCGGGCACGTTCGTTACCAGCGAGAAATTCGGCAACTACATCCTGGCGGGCATGATCTACAGCAACCCGCTGAACACGTTCCGCGCGCAGGGCCGCGACACGAACACGTACACGCAGCAATCCAACGCCAGTTACGTCGTCGGGCGGCACAACTTCCAGTTCGGTTTCCAGGCGCAGCAGATCCGCACCGCGCCTTTCAACGACGCCGGCATCACGCCGACCTACACCATCGGGATCGGGACGGGGAACCCGGGCCTGACCACCGCGCACCTGCCGGGCATCAGCTCGACGGACCTGGCAAACGCCAACCTGCTGCTCGCCTCGCTGGCTGGTTACGTGACCAGCTACTCGCAGACCTTCAACGTGAAGGACCGGACGTCCGGTTTCGTGAGCGGCGCCACGCGCCTGCGCCACTTCAGCCTCGACAACTATGCCCTGTACTTCCAGGACAGTTGGAAGATCCACCGGCGCATCAATCTCACGCTGGGCGTGCGCTACGACACCTACACGCGGGTGGACGAGCGCGACGCGCTGGCCCTGCTGCCCATTCTCAGGGACAATAACCCCATCGTCACGCTGCTTTCCAACTCCACTCTGGATTTTGCGGGCAAGGCTGTGAACCGGCCTTGGTACAACCGCGACTTGAACAATTTCGCGCCGAACGCCGGTCTGGCCTGGGACCTGTTCGGCAACGGGCGGACGGCATTGCGCGCGGGCTATTCGGTGGGCTTCGTCAACGACGAGACCATCCGCTCGGTGGATAACAACGTGGCCACCAACGCCGGCCTTTCGGCTACCTCCAGCGCCTCGGGCCTGAGCGGGCGGGTCAGCACGGGGCTGCCGCCTGTGCAGGTTCCCGTCTTCAAGGTCCCGCGCACCTTCGCCGACAATTATGCGGTGGACCGCCAGAGCGCGTACGGCATGCCCGACCCCAACCTGCGCACACCCTACGTGCAGCAGTGGAGCTTCGGCATCCAGCAGGAGTTCAAGGGGACGGTGTTCGAGGTGCGCTATGTGGGCAACCACGCCACCAAGGCGTTCCGGGCCTTCGACTACAACCAGGTCATCATCCGGGAGAACGGTTTCCTGGAGGACTTCCTCCGCGCTCGCAACAACGGTTTCCTCGCGCTGGCCGCGCGGGGAGTCTTCGATCCCCGCCACGACCCCAGCATTCCCGGCAGCCAGCCGCTGACGGTGTTCCCGCTGCTGGCCCAGGGCGGTCTGTTGACCAACACCACGGTGCAGACCTTGATCCGACAGGGCGCGGCGGGCGAGCTCGCCAACGTCTATCAGGTCAACGCCCTCAACGGGCAGGTGAATTTCTACCGAAACCCGTTCGGGCTCGGCTGCAACATGCTCACCAACTACAGCAACTCGACCTACAATGCGCTGCAAGTGGACGTGCGGCGCCGGGTCTCCCGCGGGCTCTTCTTCCAGTTCAACTACGGCTTCTCGAAAGTGCTCAGCGACGCCGCTGGCGACGGACAGACGCGCTTCGAGGCCTTCCTCGACATCAACAATCCCAAGATCGAGCGCGCCCGCGCCCCCTACGATCTGACGCACCAGATCAAGGCCAACTGGGTCTATGACCTGCCGTTCGGGGAAGGCCAGCGGTGGAATCCACGGCGGTTGAGCCGCCTGCTGACGGGTTGGAGCATCTCCGGGTTCCTGACTTCCCAGTCCGGCACGCCCTTCTCCATCCTTTCCGAGCGCGGCACGCTGAACCGCGCCGCCCGTTCCTCCGGCACCAACACCGCCGTGGCCTTGGCCACCAAACCCGAACTCGATCGGCTGCTGAGGCTCCGGATGACCGGCATCGGTCCCTATTTCGTGGCCGCCTCCGCGATCGGTTCCGATGGCCGCGCGGTGGCGCCAGACGGCAGCGCGCCGTTCGACGGCCAGGTGTTCTTCCATCCCTTGCCCGGCACCGTGGGGACATTGCAGCGGCGCATGTTCAGCGGGCCTTGGGCTTCGAACCTGGATTTCGGCATCCAGAAGAACACGCGCATCACCGAGACGCAATCCCTCGAAATCCGCATGGAATCCACCAATATCCTCAACCACCCCACTTGGTTCGTGGGCGATCAGAACATTGACTCGACGACCTTCGGTCGCGTCACCAGCACCTTCTTCGGCCGCCGGCTGATCCAATTCGGCGCATATTATCGCTTCTGAACGTCGGTTGGATTTGCGAGAGGAGGGCGGGCGAACAAGCGTCCGCCCTCTTTGTTTTCGCTGCTTCGGAAGGCGGTTGACAAAGGCCCACGGCCCGACCTAAGATTTGGGAAGTATTGCTCCATCAACGGCTTGTCTTTCAGGGCCACGGTTGCTCGAGCGGGTTAGCCTCCGGAGAGGGCGCTCCACGGCGTGTTAAGCTGGCGTACCGCGGAGTGTCCACGGCAGGGTCGCCCGTCCTGGCCCGGCAGGCCGCAGGCTTCCGGCGGAGAACTTTCGATGGCCCGCGAGCAGGATGAAGTACGCCCCAGGCCGCCCGTACCGCCTGGCGAGGAAGAGGACTACCAGGACCTGCTGGAGGACTACGGTCACTTCGCCCCGCCGGGCCAGGGCGAGATCTTCGAAGGGCGCGTACTGAAGGTGACCGACAAGGAAGTCATCGTGGATTTCGGCTACAAGACCGAAGGCTTGGTTCCCATCGAACAGTTCGTCCAGCCCGACGGCAGAATCAGCGTACAACCCGGCGACGTCGTGGATGTGATGGTGGACCGCGGCGGCGTCGAGGTGGACGGCTACATCCTGCTCTCCCACGAGAAGGCGGTTCGCCTGCGGGCCTGGGAGAACCTCGAGAAGGCCTATCGCGAACGGCTGCTAGTCAATGCCCTCGTGCTCGGCCGCACCAAGGGCGGTCTCACCGTGGACGTGGGCGTGAAAGCCTTCATGCCGGCCTCGCACATTGACGTCAGGCCGGTGCCCCACCCGGAGAGCTTCGTCGGCCAGTACGTGCCGGTGCGAATCCTCAAGCTCAACCGCCGGCGGGGCAACGTGGTTGTGTCCCGCAAACTGGCGGTCGAGGAGGAGATGAATGCGCGCAAGGCGGCGATCCTGGAGGCCCTCGAGGAGGGCGCGCTGCTGACCGGAGTCGTCAAGAGCCTGACCGATTATGGCGCGTTCGTTGACTTGGGCGGCCTGGACGGGCTGCTGCACGTCAGCGACATGTCCTACGGACGCGTGAATCATCCCTCGGAAGTGCTCAACGTCGGCGACGAGATTACGGTCAAGGTCCTGAAAGTGGACCGCGAGAAGGAGCGTATCTCTCTGGGCCTCAAGCAACTGCTCCCGGATCCCTGGGAGACCGCCGCGGAACGCTACCCCGTCGGCTCGCGCGTGCTCGGCCGCGTGGTCAGCGTCACCGACTACGGCGCGTTTGTCGAGCTGGAGCCCGGAATCGAAGGGCTCATCCATATCACCGAGATGACCTGGTCGCGCAGGCTCAAGCATCCTTCGAAAGTAGTCAAGGTGGGCGATCAGGTTCAGGCCGTTGTCCTTTCCGTGCAGCCCACCGAGCGACGCATCTCGCTCGGGATCAAGCAGCTCGAACCCGACCCATGGACGACGGTCGAGCAGCGTTACAGCGTAGGCTCGGTGGTCGAAGGAAGGGTGCGCAAGCTCACCGACTTCGGCGCTTTCGTCGAGATCGAGGAAGGCATTGACGGTCTGGTGCACATCTCCGATCTCACCTGGAGCAAGCGCGTCAAGCATCCCTCCGAGGTCCTCAAGAAGGGCCAGATGGTACGGGCCGTGGTTCTGCACATAGACGGCGCGGCGAGGCGGCTTTCTCTGGGCATCAAGCAGTTGCAGCCCGACGCCTGGGAGACCTTCTTCCGGTCCCATCAGGTGGGCGATGTCGTGCGCGGTCGGGTCAGTCGCGCGGCCAACTTCGGCGTCTTCGTAGAGCTGGCCGAAGGGGTCGAGGGCCTTTGCCACAACTCGGAGATCCCGGGCGCCAGCCAGCGCGCCAAGGGCGAACCCCCGCTGGAGATCGGCAGGGAATACGACTTCAAGATCATTCGCTTGAGCGAAGCCGAGAAGCGCATCGGCCTGAGCATCCGCGCGCTGCATGCCGACGAGGAACGCAGCCGGCTGATCGAGTACCAGCGCCAGGCGGCCAGCGCGACCATGACGATTGAAGAGGTCATGAACCTGAAAACACAGGGCGAGGCTCGGTGACGGACGCCAGGCGCATCCGGATGCGGGGCGGCGCCGTCGCCGACCGGGGCGGTGACGGTTGAAGAGAGAGGAAGAGCGAGTTATGACGAAAGCGGAACTGGTCGAAGAAGTGTCGCGGGTGGTGGAAATGAGCCGCAAGGACTCCGAGGTGATCGTGGACACCATCTTCCGGAGCATCGTCCAGGCCTTGCGGAATGGCGAGAAGATCGAAATCCGGGGCTTCGGCAGCTTCCGCACGCGCGAGCGGCAGGCGCGCATCGGACGCAATCCCAAGACCGGAGCGCGCGTGGAAGTGCCTGCCAAGCGAATCCCCTACTTCAAGCCAAGCAAGGAGCTCAAGGAACTGGTCAACGGCCCCGGCGCGAGCGGAGAGCGCCAGGCTCCCGCGCAGCCGGAAACCTCCTCGGCGCTTTGACAAGCCAGCTCCGCCAGTGGCGTGTTTCGGGTGCCAACCCCATGGATTACCTCTGGAGCCCGTGGCGTTACCAGTACGTCAGCCGCGAAGCTCCCCGCGAGTGCATCTTCTGCGTGAAAGCTGCCGAGCAGCGCGACGCCGAGAACTTCGTACTCGCTCGCGCACGCCACAACTTCCTGCTGCTCAACCTGTACCCCTATACCACCGGCCACCTCATGATTGCGCCCTATCGGCACGTCGCCACGCTCGCCCAGGCAGATGCTGAAACGTTGGAGGAGATGATCCGGCTGGCGCAACTGGCCGAAGCAGCCTTGGACGAGGTCTACCGGCCCAAAGGCTTCAACGTGGGCATGAACATCGGCGAATGCGCAGGGGCCGGCGTGGCGGGTCACATTCACATGCACGTGCTCCCCCGCTGGCCCGCGGATTCCAACTTCCTGACCACGATCGGCGAGACCCGCGTGCTGCCGGAGGATCTCGGCACTACGTACCGGCGGTTGCTTCCGCCCCTGGCCGCCCACGCCCCCAGATTCGAGCTCGATCTGAAGGCGCCCCGTGCAAGCTGATTCCCCTGCCATCCGGGGAGCAGTGCGCCGGATTGCCGCGGGGTGCTCTGCGTTCGCCCCCCGGGAAAGCCAGGCTCGCTCCGACGCCTGCACGCTGCCCTAGGCTCCGGGTCATATACGTTCGGGGAGAGCCAGGCGCATCCCTGAACGGGAAGTTGATTGCATGCCTGCTTGCGAGTCTCGCGCCCGCCTGGGACGGCGATTCGCGCCAGGACAGGTGCGCTGTTCGCGATCGGCAGTTACGAGTTGACCGGCGATGACGCGGGTCTGGCGGCCACGGCGCAAGCCAGCTTGAATGCCGTGCGCTGCCGGGGCTGAGCCGATCCGGACCGCACAAGGGAAGCGGGCCTGCAATGCTGAGTGCCGCTGCCGCTCCAGCTCGGCCCGGAGGGCCACGTGCTGCGCGGCATGTTCGAGTCCCTGAAGGGTCATCCCGCGGTGGGCGCCGTGGGAGGGCCATGACGAAACCGTCTGGAACTTCACCCCTTACAGCGGCCTGTTCCCGCAACGGCATCCGCGCCTCTGCCGACGAATGGTGGCGTCATACACCGCGCGTCATCGAGCATTCGGAGCGGCAGGCCGCAGCCATCCTGCCCAAAACCGCGCCCTGCCATCGAGTGGTAACGACGGCAGGAGCTGATGCGAAGCGCGGTCTGGAACAAGGACCCCGCGCGCAGCGATCTGAAGTTCATGGGGCGGTACGCGGACTTGCTCCAAGTCACCGGCTGTGACACCGGTCCCATTCACGCCCATCGCCGCGGGCCACTGGCGGTGGCCGACGATGCGGAGCGATGCCGGCGCGTGGGCCGGGGAATGCCGGTCTCGATGGTCCTTCGAGGATTCGCCTAGGGCGAGCTGCCGGGCCGCGGAGAGCCTGTGGTGTACCCCTCCTTCGCCGCAACCAGCCTGATGACCTGGCTAGCGATCGTGCACGCCGCGCGAGGCATCCTCTACCGGGGCACGGATGCCGCGTGGCCGGCGCCTGCCGTACGCGCCTGGCCCTACGCGATGGCGCGCGAACTGGCTGCACCACTTTCCGACGGCCAGGAGGCCGCAGACGCCAGCCTCGAGGTGAACGATTCGGAGGACTTGCACAAGCCGGGGCGCGGCGTGCGGCTGCTGGTGCGACGCGCGGCGTAGCAGTGGCTGTTCGCCCTCGTCAGCGAAGACGACGGCCCGCATATGTATGGGGAGTGACTCCGTAGTCAAGGCCATTAAACGTTCTCCTGACCGACGGCCCGCATATGTATGGGAGTGACCATGAACCGACTCGCCGGAGGCGAGCGGCCGAAACCGCTTTACGCTGAGGAGGCGGGCGAGGTCGCCAAGCCGAGTCCGCGCCCCGGCGATGCCCTTCGGGGTCAGGGCCTTCACCCGCAGTCGCGAGTGGGAATCGAGGCGGCGCGAGCGCCGGAGCTACCGGGGTCAACGAGGCGACGCGATTTCCTCATCCTCGCGTCTGCACCGGCGGCGGGTCCGCCTGCCAGACGCATCGAAAGCGACGGCATGCTTTGCATCGGCGGCCGAAGGACTTTGATCCTCGGCCTGTTTCGGTCGCGGCGCATCTCCGACGCATGGCGAGAGGCGGCGATGGCGAAATCCAGCCTGCCCGACACGTACATCAACCATGTGGGCCAGTGTGCGCGCAAGGATGCGACCTGTGGCTGGCGCTGGCAAGGAGGCCTCCCTTCGGATTGCAGGCTTTGACCCCGGAGAACCTGCGTCCGAAAGGAAAGGACCCGGGCATGGTCTCCTGTGCCCCAGGCGGGCCGAGATGCGCTCCATGGCCTGCCAGTCGGTCGTCCGCTGGGTCAAGGGCACCCGCTGCTGGGGACTCGCGCACAATCCGCCGCAAGCCCAGCTTCGAGAGGATCTCTGCCATCTTGCGGAAGAACTCCGTAGGATCCGAGCGGAGCTGGCGGCACCAAGTGTTGAACTCACGCTCGCGCTCGGCTACCAGGATACGGGGCACGGTCTGAACCGGGGCGACGGGTGGATCGTGAAAACTGGTGCGGAGGGAGGGCTGCTGGTGACGATGAACGCGGGCCCGAATGCGGTGGCGTCACCTTCCGCGGTGCGATGCCCGTGCGCGTCGCGCTCGAACTACCCGCAACCGCTCTGGCGGAAGGACCGGCGCGCGCCTTTCGGCGCTTTGCGCCTTTCCAAGTGCGTCCCTGGCGGCTCCGAACCTAGACGCGCTCCTGGTAGGTCCCCTCGGCCGTGTTGACGCGCACCTTATCGCCTTGGTTGACGAAGGGCGGCACCTGGATGACGAGTCCCGTTTCCAGACGCGCCGGCTTGGTGACACTGGACGCGGTGGCGGCACGCAAACCCGGCTCGGTCTCCACCACCGTGAGATCCACCGTGGGAGGCAGCTCGACGCTGACCGGTTGGCCTTCGTGGAACAGTACGGTGACCTGAAGCTGCGGGACCAAATAGTGGATGGCGTCGCCGAGCACCGCCTTGTCGAGATGGATCTGCTCGAACGTCTCACTGTTCATGAAGTAGTACGTATCGCCCTCGTTGTACAGGAACTCGAAATCGTGCTGCTCGAGCGTGGCGCGCTCGATGCGGTCTTCGGAAGCGAAGCGGTGCTCGATCATGGTCTGGTTGCGCAGGTTGCGCATCTTGGTCTGCACGAAGCCGCGTTTGTTGCCGGGCGTGCGGTGATAGACGCTGAAGATGGAGTACAGCTCGCCGTTGAAACGTATGATCATTCCCGGGCGGAGCTGGGTGGCGTAGATCATCGCTCGAGATACTCCTGACTGCGAGGCTGCTAGGGGGTTCCTCTGGTATTGTAACAACCGGGCGCGGTTCGGCGCGCAGCGCTCAGCCCAGGGGGACCTTGACCTTCATGGTTCGCCCGTCGCGGTAGATGGTCAGCTCGAGGCTGTCGCCGGGACGCTTTCGGCTGAGCGCGGAGGTGATGGCGTCGCGCCGGCCGGCCACCGGGCGACCGTCCACCGCGAGGATGAGGTCGCCGCCCACCGGGATCCGGTAGTTGTAGAGGATCACACGCCGCGTGGCGCCGCGGAGCCCGGCGCGCGCCGCGGGCGAGCCCGGCTCCACCTCCAGGATCAGCAGGCCGCCTTCCGCCGGCAGTTCGAGCAGCTCGGCGAGGTCGCCGGAGACAGGCAGCACCCGCACGCCCAGGCGCGGCGCGGGGCTCCCCTTGGTCTGGTACCACTCCAGCATCAGCTTGGCGCGATTGATGGGGATGGCGAAGCCGATACCGATATTCCCGCCGGGCCCGAGAATGGCGGTGTTGATCCCGATCACGGTGCCAGTGGAATCCAGCAGAGGCCCGCCCGAGTTGCCCGGGTTGATGGCGGCGTCGGTCTGGATCATGTCTTCCAGGGTGCGGTCGGCGTCGCTCACCGTGCGGTGGAGGGCGCTGACCACGCCCGTGGTGAGAGTGCCCGCCAGTCCGAAGGGATTGCCGATGGCGAGGACCTTCTGGCCCACCTGCAAGGCGTCGGAGTTCCCTAGCTTGAGGAAAGGCAGCTTCTTGCGCGGCGTGATCTTGATGAGAGCGAGGTCGCTGCGTGGGTCGTTGGCCAGGATCTGCGCACGGTAGCGGCTCTGGTCGTGCAAGGTCACCTGCAACTCGCGCGGATCGCCCTCGATCACGTGACTGTTGGTCAGGATCAGGCCGTCCTCGCTGATGAGAAAGCCCGAGCCGGCGCCGCGCTTGGGGACGATCTGGAAGAACCAGGTTTCCTCGTACACGACGCTGGTGATGTTCACCGTGGCTGGGGCGGCGGCATTGTAGATTTCGATGTTGTTTCGCTCGCCGGGATCCAGCGCCGGCGGCGCCGTAGTCTCGGTGTAGAGGGCCGGCGTCGGTCGCGGGTTGGAACCGAACACCCGCCGCGGATTCCACTGCGCCACGGTGGTCAGGTACACGAAAGCGCCCGCCACCAGCGCGCCAAACAGCAAGACCCTCGGTTTCATGATGCGATCTCCCGCAACATCCGGTAGAGCTGCCGGACCTGCCGCAAAGTATCTTCGCGGCTGCCCGAAGTATCGATCACGTAGTGCGCGTACTTGCGCTTTTCATCGAGCGGCATCTGCTGCTTCAGCCGCGCCAAGGCCTCCTCGCGCGTCAGCCCGCGCTCCATGGCGCGTTCGACCTGCTGCTCGGGACGGCACCATGCGAGCACGATGCGGTCGAAGCGGCGGTAACTTCCGTTTTCGATCAGAATGGCTGCTTCCACCACGGCGATCCCGTGCGGATCGCGCTCGGCGAGTTCGGCCAGGATTTCCTCCTCGCGCCGGATGACGACGGGGTGCACGAGGGCGTTGAGTCTCGCCAAGCGATCGCCGTTGTCGAAGACCATGGCCGCCAGCTTGCGGCGGTCGAGCGTCCCGTCTGGCCTCACCACATCGGGACCGAACTCGGCGACGACGGCCTCGTAGGCCTCGCCGCCCGGTTCCATGGCTTGCCGCCCGAGCTCGTCGGCCTGGATGAGATGGCATCCAAGTTCCGCGAGGGCACGGCCCACGAACGACTTGCCCGAAGCCAGTCCCCCGGTCAGCCCGACGCGCAGCATAGGTGCAATCTCTGCTCGGCGGCCTGCACGGTGTTGGCCATCAGCATGGCGATGGTCAGCGGGCCGACGCCGCCTGGCACGGGCGTATACGCCCCGGCGCAGCGCGCCACATCGAGCGGATGGACGTCCCCCACCAGCAGGCCGCCCTTGCGGTCGAACTCGGTCAGCTTCTCCGGGTCCCCGCCGAAGATGGCTTCCACCTCGCTGCGATCGCTGATCCGGTTGATGCCCACGTCAATCACGACGGCGCCTGGCTTGATGTAGTCGGCGGTGAGCATGGCGCGCCGCCCGATCGCCGCAACCAGCAGATCGGCGCGGCGACAGACCTCCGCCAGATTGGACGTGCGCGAATGACAGATGGTGACGGTGGCGTGCTCGTGCATGAGCAGCAGGGCGACCGGCTTGCCGACGATGTCGCTGCGGCCCACCACCACGGCGTTGCGGCCCGCGACCGGGATTTCGTAGCGGCGCAGCAGCTCGAGAATGCCGGCAGGGGTGCAGGGCCTGAGGCCGGGACGTCCGCTCACCAGGCGGCCGAGATTGAGGGGATGGAAGCCGTCCACATCCTTGTCCGGATCTACAGCTTCCAGCACGCGGCGCGTGTCCACTTGCGGCGGCAGCGGCAACTGGACCAGGATGCCGTCTATCTCCTCGCGTGCGTTCAGCTCGCCGATCAGCTCCAGCAACTCTCCCGTCGTGACGCTCTCCGGCGGCGTGAACTTCTCGCTCCGTATGCCG
>JANXAE010000054.1 GCA_025062235.1 Bryobacteraceae bacterium | reverse complement strand
CCGGAACAAGCGCCTCAGTTGGCCCGCGCAAACCTGGCCGGCTGCGGTCCCCTCGGCTGCGCTGGGTGCGGCGTAGGTATAGCGGCTGCCGAAGATGGGTCCCAGCACGCGCGAGGGGAACCCCGTCTGTCCCATGGCCAGCACGACCATGGGAACGCGGGGATGCTCCTTGGCCAGCGCGAGCACGCGGTAATTGTCCGAGGGCTTGCGCGCGGTGGTCACGATCTTGTACAGGTCCGCCGGCACGCGGGTCAGCCGTCGCAGAACGGGCTCAAGCGGCGGCGTGCCTTCGAAGTGGTGATAGGAAAGCACCAGCATCGCGCGGTCGCGCAAGCCGCCCAATGCCTGGGGTTGGGCCTCGGCGGACTCGATCTCGACGTCCACTGCCCGCGCGCCTGCCTCGACGGCGCGCTCCAGGATCCGGATCTGCTCTTCGAGACTGCCGTTGAAACGTCCATGGTTCTGGCGGCGGCGGCAGGTGGCCAACACGACACATTCCCGGTTCTCGTCGAGGAAGCGGCGGATCAAGGCGACGCCCTGTTGCGGATCAGCCAGGTAGTCGAGGCGGAACTCCAGGAACGTCTCGCCTTGTTCCACTTCGCGGCAAGCGTGCTCGAACAGCTTCTCGGGAGTTTCGAAACCCAGGGCCACGGCGATGCGCGGCAGTCGTAGCGCAGGCATGGACAAGCGTGTTTTACGATAGCACGGGATGGCGCGGCTGCGGGAGTGACGGGCGAGGCGGCCTCAGGGGCTTTTCTTGCGTTTGACCGGCGCGGTTGCGGGCAGTCCCATCTCCTTCAGGCGGGCGCGGGCCTTGGCCGCCAGCTCGGAGGCGGGCCAGCGCGCGACGATGGCGCGGAACTCCTCGGCGGCCTGTGCTCGCTGCCCCATCTTGAGCAGCGTCTGTGCCTTCATGTACATGGCGTCGCGCGTCTTGACGTTTTCCGGATACTTCTCCAGCACGAGGTCGAATGCGCGCAACGCCGAATCCAGCTCGCCACGGTTGTAATAGATCTCGCCGATGTAGTATTGCGCGTTCGGCGCCGTCTCGGTTTGCCCGAAGTACTTCAAATAGTCGCTGAACTCCTGGAGCGCCAGATCGTAATTGCCGGCATTCATGTCGCGCATGGCGGCCGCATAGAGCGATTCGGCAGTGACGCCTGCGGGCGGACCTGCCGCGCCCGCGGCGGGCGGGGGCGGTGGCGGGGCTTGCAGCACCTTGATGGTGTTGCCAAGGTCCAGGATGCGCTGCTCCAGCTTCCCCATGCGGAGGTTCAGGTCGGAGATGGCCTCGCGCAGCGCCTGGAACTCGGTCGCCATCTGATCCACTTTGCTGGAGGCCGTGGCGACCGGCTGCACCAGACTCCTTTCCTGTTCACGCAGGCGCTCGCGCACATTGTTCTCCAGCACGGCGACGGTTGTGTTGAGCTTGCTAACGCCATCGAGAGCCTGCTGCACCAGGACTCGCAGGGCGGCGAGGTTCTCGTCCAAGGAGCGTTGCATCTGCCGGACCTGGTCGCCCAGCAGAGCGACATCGCGCTGCAATTCACGAATCTCCCGACTTTGGGCCAGGCAGAATACAACCGCCCAGGGGACCAAGATCGTGCTGCGCAAGACCGCCTTCATGCCGGTTCAGCTCCCTTGGCCGGGCGCACGCTTGCGTTTTGCCCGGATTTCCGACTGGGTTCGCGCCGAGTGGCGGCGGGGATCGCCGTACTGGCGATCCCCGCCGGCAAACACCTCAAGTGCCGGGTACGAAATGCACGCGCCTGTTCTTTTGCCAGCACTCTTCGTTGGATTCCGTGCACTGGGGACGTTCCTTGCCATAGCTGACCGTCTTCAACCTGTCGGCCGGAACCCCCAGTTGCACCAGGAACTCCTTGGCCGCGGTGGCGCGGCGATCGCCGAGGCCCATGTTGTACTCGGCTGACCCGCGCTCGTCGCAGTGGCCTTCGATGACCACGCTGGCCTGGGGGAACTCCTGGAAGATCCGCTTGAGTGCATCGGCGTTGCGCGTCAGCGTGGCGCGCGCGTCCTCGCGAATGTCGCTCTTGTCGAAGTCGAAGTAGGCGTCCTGTACCTCGCTCGCCAGCACCTCTGCCAGCGATTTCTTGGGCGGCGGCGGAGGAGGAGGCGGAGGAGGCGGCGGCACGGTGACGGTCACCGTAGCCCTGGAAGTGGCGGTGCCTCCCGGACCCCTCGCGGTCAGCGTATACGTCGTGGTGTTGCTGGGGAAGACCTGCCGCGTTCCGGAAGTGGCCACCGGGCCGATGCCTGGCTCGATCGAGACGTCGGTCGCGTCGCTCACCAACCAGCGCAACGTGGCGGACTGGCCGCGCTCGATCGTGCTGGGCTCAGCCACGAACTGCTGGATCGTGGGCGCTTTCGGCGGCGGCGGCGCAGGCTGCTCAGGAGGAGGAGGGGGTGGCGGCGGCGGCGGCGGAGCCTTTTTCCGGCAGCCGGCCACGAATAGCAGCAAGGACAAACTCAACAGAGCGGTCGAGATGCTTCGGGTGTTCATCCTGAACTTCGCCTCCCAAACGCAAGTGTTCGCACTTCCCTTTCAGTTTAAACCCTTGGCCCACACCGGCATGGTGTTGCGGCCCTCGGTCGTCAGTTGTCGTACCTGGGTCCCGTCCGCCAGCATCGTGTAGATTTGCGGCGTGCCGCTGCGCGTGGAGCTGAAAACGAGGCGCCGGCCGTCCGGGGCCCAACTAGGATTCTCGTTGCGGCCCGTGCCGTGCGTCAACTGATCGAAGCGGCCCGTGGCCACATCCATGATGAAGATGTTGAAGTTGCCCGGCGCGTAGCCCCGCGTCCAGGCGAACGCGATGTGCTGGCCGTCGGGATGCCAACTAGGGTTCGAGGCGTAACCCTCGCCGTCCGTCAGGCGCCGCACGTCGCCCCCGTCGAGATTCATGCGATAGATCTGATGGGGTCCGCCGCGGCCGGACACGAAGACGATCTCGGCTCCCGTCCTGGGATTCACCTTGGGTTCGACTTCGATGGCGCGCACGAAGGAAAGGCGCCGCAGCCCGCTGCCGTCCAGGTTCGCGATGTGGATCTGGGGCCAGCCATCCACCGAGGCGGAGAACACAATGCGCTGGCCGTCGGGCGTGAAAGAGGGGGTTCCCACCATGGACGAGACGGGATTGTAGAAAGGCAACTGCCTGCCGGTCTCCAGCGACTGCAACAGGATTCTGGGATTGCCCTTCGCGTAGGTGGTGAAGGCGAGGATCCGGCCATCGGGCGAGACCGCGGGCATGGTGGAAACCGAATTATAGTGCGTCACCTGCTTCTGGTGGGAGCCGTCAGGATCCATGACCCAGATTTCCTTGACTCCCGGACGCCGCTCGGAGACGAAGTAAATTCTCGTCCCGGCCAGGCTGACTCCCCCGAACTGGCGCAGGATGTCGGCGGCGAACTCGTGCGCGACTTGGCGCGCGCCCGCCTCGTCGAGCGTTCCCAGATAGGTCTTGCCGAAGACTTGCGCGGCAGCGGGCTCGGGCAGGGAGGTGTTGTACAGCCAGCCGAAGAAGACCAGGCGATCCGCCTGCACGCCGGCGTAGCCGAAGACTAGATAATTCGCGTTCACGGGGGGATCCGCCCAGTCGCGCAAAGCCAGACCGAACGTAGCGGGATCCCGACGACCTGCCGCCGGGCGCCGCAGGTCCTCGGGACGCTGCGGGAACAGCAGCGGATAGAGGCTCTTGGGCACCATTTGGAACAACCCGGACTCCTCCAAGTCCGCCCACAGCGTCCGGTTGAAGACCTGCATCAGCGCCTGCGCCTCGCCGGAGCCGCGCAGTTCGGGCACGGCGATGCGCGTGCGGTCGCCCTTGGTGATCTTGATGATTACGTCCTGGGCGCCGAGCAGCAAGCCCAGCAGGGCGCACACACCGACTGCCAGCAGCGTCCTTTTCATCGGATCATCGTTTCAGTTGGAACCAGATTTCGACTCGAGCTTCGTCGCGCTCAAAGCCGGCGGGCAGGGGGGGAAAGGGACTCGCCAGGTAAATGGCCCGCTGCGCCGAATAATCCAGTGCGCGGTTGCCGCTGCTCTGCACGATGGCCACATTACGCACCTGCCCACTCCGAAGAATATCAAAGATCACGATCACGGGGGGCGCGCTCGTCAGGCGCGGGTCCACATCGGTGGTATCCCATTTCTGCGCCACTCGCGTCTCGATCAAATCGCGGTACCAGCCGTAGCGTTGCCCGAAGCTGCTACCGGGTCCCATCCCCACGCCCCCCGCACCCGTCTGGGCGCCGAACAGCGGCGAGCTCAGCGCCTGTCCGGACTGGCTGTAGAGCTGATGGGGCCGGTCCTCGACCCAAGGCCTCTCGATGCGGCGAGTCCGCTGGGTTCTGCTCGCTTCGCTCTTTCGGGCCGGGATCTCGATCGCGTCCCTGGCCGGGGCCGGTTGGGTCTTGCGCGTCTGCGGCTTGGGCGGCGCGGGAACCCGCGATACCGTATCCTCGGCCACGGGATTGACGCGACCGGAGCGCGCAGGCAGCGGAATCTGACGCACAGGCGTTACGGCCACCGAGCCCCCTCCCAAAGCGTGAGGGGTTCCCCACTGCACCCGCGCCCCCTCGCCCAGCGAGTGGTAGACGAACAGCGTGGCGAGCACCGCCGCATGGGCGGCCAGCGAGGCCGCCAGCCACGCACGGAGCGGTTCCTTGTGCTCAAACCAGTCTCGGGAGGCGTTCATGCGAGCCCGGGAGCGAGCGGGTGCGAACTTCTCACCGCTGTCTGGGACGTTCGGCCTCGTCCACCGGTTGCGTCACCATGTTCACCGCCAGTTTCGCTTCGCCCAGCTCGCTGATCACCTGGGCGATGACGTCCCAGATCGTGTCCTTGTCCGCACGCACATAGACTTCGTGGATCCCGGCGAATCGCTGGCGGATCTCCTGCGCCAGGACGTGGATGTTCACCGGATTCTCGTTCAGATAGAGCTCGCCGTTCTTGGTGATGGTCACGACTGGGAGGTCCTTGGCGCTGTCCTTGGTCTGCCGCACGCGGGGGACGTCCACTTCCAGCCCGAATTCCATCACGTGCGCCGTGATCATGAAGATCACCAGCAGCACGAGCATGATGTCCACCAAGGGGACGACGTTGATCTCCGACATCGAGGACAGGCGCCGGCTGCGCGCTCGCCCGCCCCAGCCGTTGCCGCCGGTGGAAAAAGCCACGACTCAACCCTCGAAACTGCGGTCGGCTGCGTTCATGAACTCCAGGGCGAAGTCCTCCATGCGCGCCCCGAGCTCGCGGATGACGTGTCCGAAGTAGTTGTAGAAGATCGCGGCGGGGATGGCCGCCGCCAGGCCCATGGCAGTGGCGACCAAGGCTTCCGAGATGCCCGGGGCCACCGCGCGCAGGCTTGCGCTGCCCGCCATCGCCAGACCCTGGAAAGCGTCAATGATGCCCCACACTGTCCCGAACAACCCGATGAACGGGGTCACGGCGGCGGTGGTGGCCAGCCAGTTCATGTTGCGCTCCAGCCGCGTGATCTCCTCGGAAATGCCAAGTTGCAGGGCCCGCTCCAGCGCGGGCTTGTTGCTGATGGTGCCGCGCGCCTTGACCTGCCGCGCCAATTCCTGGTAGCCGAAGTCAAAGACCGCGGCCAGGGGACAAGGACGGAACTGCTCGGTAGCCAGCGCGATCTGCTCGAGTCCGTTGGCCCTGCGAAAGGCGCGCAGGAACCTCGCGTTGGCCAGCCGCACGCGGCGGAACTGCGACCACTTCTGGAAGATGATCGCCCAACTGAAGACGGAGAACAGCAGAAGGATGACGAGCACCGCCAGCGGCAGCGGTTGAGCTCGCCGTATGAGGCTCCAGATGCTGACCTGCAACCAAAGACCAACCGCTGTCGGCGTGCTCAAGCGATCTCCTTCCGTCTACCTTGTATCATAGCGGAGCCATCCCGGCCGCGCCGCAGCAGAAGGCGACAAGCCTGCGGCCGCGGCTCGCGTATAATTTCGCTGGATGCTGGTCGAGCTCGTGGTGGAAAACTACGCCGTCATCGAGCACGTGCGCGTGCGCTTCCACCCGGGCCTGAACCTGCTTACCGGCGAAACCGGCAGCGGCAAGTCCATCGTGGTGGATGCGCTGGCCCTGCTCCTGGGGGCGCGCGCCACCGCCGACCTTGTCCGCAGCGGCGCGCAACGCGCCCGCGTGGCGGGCATTTTCGAGTTGCCCGCGGATGCCGAGCTCGAAAGATTGTTGCGCGAAGCCGGCATCGAAACCGACGAGGGCGAGCTGCTGCTCGAACGCGAGATCCTGGCCGAAGGCAAGTCGCGGGCCTTCGCCGGAAGCCGGCCGGTGACGGCGGCCCTGCTGCGCGAGATCGGATCGTACCTGGCCGACATCCACGGCCAGCACGAGCAGCAGCGGCTCTTTCAGCCCGCCACACAGCTTCGCCTGCTCGACACCTTCGCCGGCCTGGACCATCTGCGAGATCGCATGGCGAGTCTTTATCGGCGCTGGCGCGGAGCTGCGGCAGCCGTGGAAGAGCTGGAGAAAGCCGAGCAGGAAAAGCTGCGCCTGGCCGATCTGTGGGCCTACCAGATGCGAGAGATCAGCGAGGCGGCGCCCAGAGCCGGTGAGGACGCGGCGCTAGAGCAGGAACGCAGGGTCTTGCAAAATGTGGCCCGTCTGCAAGAGCACGCCGGGGCAGCCTTCGAAGCGCTGTACGACTCGCCCGACTGCGCAATCGCGCGCACGCGGCAGGCGCTGCGGCGACTCGAGGAGCTGGCGCGGATTGACGCCTCGCTCGCAACCGCACGTGACGAACTGCGTCAGGCCGAGATCGCCATCCAGGAAGCCTCTTATGCCCTCCGCGACTACCTCTCGCGTCTGGAAGCCAACCCGGCGCGACTCGAGCAGGTCGAGAGTCGTCTGGCCGTGCTTGAAAGGCTCAAGCGCAAGTACGGCCCCAGCCTGGAGGACGTTCTCGCCTATCAGGAGGAGCTCTCGCGGCAGCTCGGGGCGCTCGAAAGCGCGGCGGAACGGAAGGTCGCTCTGGCGCGGGAGCGCGATCAGCTCGCCAGCGAGTTCGCGGCCGCAGCGGCGGAAGCCAGCGTGCAGCGCCAGGCGGCGGCTCGCCGGCTGGCCAGGCGAATGGAGGCGGAGCTGGCCGCCCTGGCCATGCCCGGTGCCGCGTTCCGAATCGAGGTACGCCAGGCTTCGTGGCACGAGTACGGCCGGGACGCGGTGGAATTCCTAGTCGCAGCCAACCCTGGCGACGAGCCGAGGCCCCTCGAGAAAGTCGCCTCCGGAGGCGAACTGTCCCGCATCGCACTGGCGCTACGCACCCTGGTCGGGGCGGCCGGCCGCACGGCAGGGGGGGAGGCGCGGACGCTGGTCTTTGACGAGGTGGACACAGGGATCGGCGGGCGGGTGGCTGAAACGGTCGGCCGCAGGCTCAAGCAACTCGCCGCGCGTTACCAGGTCCTGTGCGTGACGCACCTACCTCAGATCGCCAGCTTCGCCGATCATCACTACTTCGTCGAGAAGCGCGAGGTCGGAGGGCGGCCAGTTGCCTCGGTATGCGAGCTCGACGAAGCGGGTCGGGCTCGCGAGATCGGCCGCATGCTCAGCGGCGAGCGCGTCACTCCGGAGGCCCTCCGGCATGCCGAACGGCTGCTCAGGATGGCGCGGGGCTGAGGTGGCTCAGCGCACCTTCAAACCGAACTCGCGAAGCAGCGCGTCGCCCGGCTGCAAGCCATAGAGGCGGACCCAGTAAGTACCCGGCTGCAATCCCCCGACGATCGCCCGCGCGCCTTCCTGCTGCTGGCGGACGCGGATCTCGACGAGGGTGCGGCCGCGAGCATCCACAACTTCGACCCGGCAGCACTCCTCCGGGCCCAAGCCGGCGGGATCCCATGCGAGCTGCAAGGGCCTGTGCGCGGGCGCCTGGGCGAACGCTCCCGGCTCGAGCGCCCTGGTGGCGCGCAGCAACACCGTCAACGGCTCGGTGCTGCGTCCGCGAGGCTCCAACAGCCGGGGCAGCAGCAGCACGAGGACCAACACCGCCGCGGCTGCGGCAGCCCAGGGCATGGCCGGGACCTCGAACCAACGCTGCAAGGTGCCCCACGCCAGGCGCCAGCGAGGCGGCGGCGATTGTTGCCATCGGCGGGCCGCTTCGCGCATCGCGGCGATGAAGTCGTCTGCCTGCCGCAGGCGGTCCTGACAAACTGCGCACAGGAGCAAATGCTCCTCCAGCTCTGCGACCTGCTCCTCCGGCAGCAACCCCAGTGCGTATTCCTCAAGGGCTTCTTCGGAAGGGTGACTCTCGGTGTGGTGGGCCATCAGTCCCTGCCCCGAGCGTTCCATGACAGGCAACGCCCGGTTGGCTCCTCCTTCGCTAGCTTAGTGCCCCGGACCGGCCGGATCTCTCAACTTCAAGAACGCAAATCTCCGCTTGAGCCGCCGCCTTCCCAGCTCGCCGAAGCGGGCCTTCGCCCGCGACTTCAACAGACGAAACTGGGTTTCCGTAAGCTTCATCTCACGGCAGATCTGTTGCTGGCTCTGGCCGAGCAGGTAAAAGCGGGTGAGGATCTCGCGGTCGCGCCGGGAAATGCCTTGCAGGACCTTGAGCATGATCTCGACCTTCTGCCGCGCCAGCAGCTCCTGTTCAGGATTGCTGCGGCTGTCTGAGACCGGCAGGCCAGGGTGCAATTCGGTCTGGCCCCGGCGAGTTTGAACGGCCCGCTCGATGTAGGCTGCAACCTGGCGCCGCACGACGGTGCGCACGAAGCCCATGAGACGTTCGGGCTCGCGCAGCTCGCCCCGCTGGATGGCCTGGACGACGATTAGGAAGGTGTCGTGGACGCGGTCGTCCAGTTCCTCGGGCCCGATCTGCCGGCATAAGTAGAATCGTACTCCGCGGGAGAAAATGGCGTACAACTGCTCCATCCCGCCAGGATCGCCCGCGCGGATGCGCTCGACCAGTTCTACCCAGCGGCCTGTCGCAGTCGGAGTCTCGCCGGACCCGGTAGCTCGCAGTTGGCCGGCACCGGTCTCCGCCCGACGGGACTTGTCGTCGTGATTCGGTGCGCCTTCCATGGGGTAGCCTGGCGAAAACCCTTATGGTACGCCTGTCAGCACGTAACCTGCCCAGCGGTCCGGCTGGGATTGCCAGTCGCCCCGGGCAAGCATGTCGAGCTGAGCCAGCCGAAGCGCCAAGGCAGGGGCCCTCGAGCCGTGGACCTCCAGAGCGCTCAAGCGCCTGTAAAAGCTGGCGAACAACTCGCCGCGTTCGTCGGGTACGGGCCACAGGCTGGCGATCACGGCTTCAGAACCTGCCAGCAACCACGCACGCGTCAGGCCAAGCAAGCCAGCTCCGGGCAGAACGGCCCCGCGGGCGCTGCGGCAACCGCTGAGCACAACCAAGCGCGGTGCGGGCTTCAGGCTCCGGATGGCCTCGGGATCGAGCAGCTCGGGCCTCCCCTCCGAATGCAGGCTGAGAGCGAGCGAAAAGCGTTCCCTGTGCGGTTCGGTGGCCACGACGTGGACGGCGAAATGAACCACCGCGGGCCGATTCGCCAGCGCCGCGCGCAGCACTTCCAGGTTCGCTTGCGCGCCAGCCAGCAGGAGCGACTGGTCGCCCCAGGCAAGTGCACAGGCACGCACTTCACTGGCGCTGCCGGGGATGCGCGGCAATTCCGCGGTCGCGCTGCTTGCACGGGCAGGGCGTACGCGCTCGCCGTCGTGCTCCCGCCAGCGCGTGTCCGCCCGGTTGTAGAGGGGGTCGGCCACACCAACAAACCCGCCTCTCCAAGAGACCGATCGGACCGGCCCCAAGACGTTGGCGCCGGGAACGATCTGGATGGCCCGGTGCTCGATCAGATACACGGGCCGACCGGCTTGCTCAGACTCGGGCAGCGCTGCGAAAGGCACGCGGAAGAGGTCTGCTTCCAGACCGAGGAACCAAATACGCTTGTCCAGCACCTCCGCGCTCAAGCCGGAAAAAAGCAAGCTGTAGAGCTCGCGGCCTTGCAGCAGGGGGAAGCTGCCCCCGGCTTGGAGGGGATCCGCGAAGGCTGAAACTGCGCGAGCGATGCGGGCACGCGGCGGCAGACGGTCCAGTCGCAGGGCGCGACGGGTAACGCTCCAGCGGTAGCTGGCTGTCTGGCCGAGGTGAAACGCCAAGTAGGCCTCGTGATCCGCGAGCGCTCCTTGCAAGTGCGCCAGAAGCGGGGCGCCCCGCTCCCAAGCGAAGGCAGGCCCTGCCATCCATCTCAGCCCTTCGCGGAGCTCCAGTTCAACCAGCTTCCGGCGGATCTCAATGATTCGGTCCGGGCGGACTGGCGTCCGGCCGTTCGCGCCGGCCAGCTCCAGCGAATGCAACTCGCGCAGCAGTTCTCCGTACGCGGGCGGAACCGCGGCGACCTGTCCGCCGGCCTGCAGCCGGGCGCTCAGGCTCGCGGCACGGTTCTCCTCGGCCGCCTCGAGCGCCTCGCGCGCCAGAGCGGCGCTGCGCCGCTCGAAGGCAAGCTCAGCCGCGGTCTCCGCCAGCGCCGCGTAAACTTCGTGGAGCCGTGCGTCCATGCCTACCGCGCTGGCCTCCGCGGGCAAGACTTCCAGCCGCCAACGTCGGGCCAGATCCGCAGCCAGTCGCAGATCGGCCAAAGCCTCCGCGTGCCTCCGCATGGCCCGCCGCAGCAGTCCCCGCTCGTAGTACAGCGCCCAAGGGGGGAGGCGGAGCGATGCCCGTCGGGCCTCTTGCAGGGCGAGAGCCATCAGGCGCTCGGCCGCAAACAAGTCCCCCTGCTCGCGGCGCACCAGCGCCAGGGCGCGATAAGCCAGATAAGCATCGGGCGCGCGCTGCATACGGTGCAGGCGGTACGCCTCCAGAGCAGCAGCCTCGGCCTCGGGCAGACGGCCGGCGCGGAAATACTCGTGGCCCAGGATCCGCCAGACCTGCGCCAACGTGGCGACATCGTTCCTTGACTCCGCCAGACGGGCGGCTCGGTCGAACAGCGGCAAGGCCTCGGCGAGTTCGCCGTCCTGCGCGCGCAGGGTTGCAGCTCGCAAGAGCAGTTGCGGATCGTTGTGAGAGGCGCGGCGTGCCAGTTCGAGCGCTCGCTCGCTCTCGGCCCGTCCGGTGGCCCGATCGCCGATCTGCGCGTACAGGGTGGCTAGATTGCTCGAAATCGTGGCCGCCGTGACCCAATCGCGCTGCCGTTCGGCAAGATCGCGTGCGTTCAGGTACGCTTCGATGGCGTCACGGAATTGGAACGCCGCCAGCCTCGCTCCCCCCAGGTTATTCAGGCACTGGGCTTCGAGCTGCGGCCTGCCCAACCGTCGGGCAAGGCGAGCGGCTGCGCCGAACGCTGCGGCCGCCTCCTCGTAGCGGCCGGCTTTGAAGGCATTAGCGCCCCATTCCCATAGTCGCACCAGATGGATGGGCGCGCGAGCGTCGTTCTTCCAGGTGGGCTTGTAGCGATGGCCTCCAACCAGGAACGCCAAGCACGAAACAGCCACCGCGGCGGCGGTTGGTCGCATGGGGCTCGGGGGAGATCGTGAACGCGCAGGCTGGCGTTCCTTGGGAGTACGCGTGGCAGTCCTACTCCCAGTACTCCCAAGGAATCATACCAGAGTCCGCCGTGGGATTGGCAACCTCCCTCCGGAGGTCGTTCGTACCGTCGCGTGCGGCCCGCTTCGCACCGAATCACGCCAACTCGGCGATCCTAGTCAACGGGCGGCGGGGGAATGATGATGATGATGGGTTCCGGATCCATCCTGCACCCCAAGACCGTGCGCTCTCCCGTGCCCGTCGGACCCGGCACGCGACACCGCTGGCCTCGGGAGCCCACAGGCAGCAGGAAAACTCCACGCGTCCCGGCCTGAGGTTAGGCACCGGGTCCGCCTCAGCGGCCCGAAGAGACGGTCAACTGCCTGAAAGCGGGCGGAAAAAAGACCCTTTCAATCCCGTGAACCGATCCCGCGCCGACAACAGGATGGCGCCGCCCATGGTCGCCGGACGGGCCTATACGGCGGCGGGATCGGCTACCAGTGCAAATCCGTCACGCGCTTCATGAAGTGCGGCAGGTTGGCCTGGCGCGGGCTCAGTTGCGCGAATGCCGGAGTGGTGACCTGCACCGAGGCGATTTCGTTGAACCACGCGGGGTTCATCATGTCGACCACCTCGAAGGCTAAATGCAACCGGAGACGCTCGTTGAGCGGGAAATTCTTCGATAACTAGGCGTCCCCGTTCTGGTGACCCGGTCGCCGCGCGCGGCCGGACAGGTACGGGAAGGTGCGACACGCATGGGCGAGATTCAGGACGACCACCCGCCGGTCCGTCGCCGCATCGTCCCAGAGGGAAGTATCGAAGCAGCGGATCCGCTGCGGTTGTCTGAGCCTTACCCAAAGACGAGCCCGCGCGGCAGCCGGGTAAGTCGAGCCCCAGCTGCTCTGGTGAGTGACGTCGTAGTTGATCTGCCAGCCGCCAGCGATCTGGTCCAGCCAGCCGGGCACGTTGGACTCCAACTGCCCTCGCGCCCGAAAGGGAGCTCGTAGATACCTACGGTGACCAATGTTCCAATTGGACTCTTTGACCGGAGACGTGCCCTGCCAGCGCGCCCGAACGAATACCTGCGCGTTCATCGAGCGTATTTGCTGGAGGTTCTTGCCCACGCTTTTGCTGGAGGTTCTTGCCCACGCTGTAATTGGAGAGGGAGCTCGGACCGTTTGACGGCCGCCTGGTCACTTTCAAGGCCGTGCCATGATACTGTTTTCGGCCGGCCGGCGCATTGTTCGAGGTCACGGCGCCCTATTGCGGGCAAGCTCGCCATAGCACCTGCCGTTGGACCTTTGCACCGTTGAGCGCCGCATTGCTCGGAATGAGTCCGGCCGTGCGGGTCCGACACCGCCGCAGCGTCCTAGGTCGTATCAATGGCCTTCGCGGCTGTGCTTCGCCCCATCTCGCCCGGCGGGATGTAGTCGAGGCTGAAGCTGGCCGGCACGGTCCGGGTGATTTTTTGATCCCTATGCGATCTGGAGCAGCGCGCCGCCGGGCGGCTCCCGCCCCATGTCGAAAGAATCCTGTTGGCTGTACGGCATGCCCCGGTTGCGCACGTGAGCGGGCGCGGCTTCGCCGAATCAGCTCGCTGCGCCCCGGCTCGTTCTCGCGGGATCGAGCAGCTTGCCCCGTAGGTCACGAAAGGCTTCGCCGGGCGCGAGCCATCCATGGGGTGCAGGCCGTCAATGCTGCCAACGGCCTTGATCGTGCGGTTGAATCCCGCCGCGAAATCCGGCGTGTCGTCAGCCGTGCAGTAGAGCCAGTGACCGCCGCGCAACCTCCAATTCTCGCTGATGCGGTAGGCGAGCCCGACGCGCCGCTGCGAGTTTTTCTTGTCGGCATCGAGCAGAATGCGAGGCTGACTTTCGAAGCCCGCGAAGCGGCCCGGACCTTTCAGGTCGAGGCCCGTGACCATGCCGGCGATCGGACTCGGCGCCAGCAGAGCGAGGCTGTCCACGCGGCGGTTGAAACGTTCCAAGTTGGCCGTCTCGATGTCCGAGCGCGGGCCGCTGCTCAGGGTCTCTCGCGAAGCGACCTTCCAGTCGTGCTGGAGGAATTGGGCGCGGTTGGAATGCCAGGAAGTCGAGTCGATGTATTCACCAACGCGCGCGGTGCTGCGCAGGCCTACGAGCATGGTTGCGAGGCTATCGCCCGAGACTGCATCGGCCCGCTGGCTCGGTCCGGAGTCCGGCTTCTGTCAAAGGGGAAGTACCCTGATGGTTAGCGGCGGCTGGGGTTGTTCAGCTTGTACCGTTGCGCCTCGAGGCCAAATTTCAGGGAGTGGCGCCCGACGATATTGTTGGATTTGGGTTGCAAGCTGTACGTGCCGCGAATGCCGGGAACGAACGCGTCGGAGGCTACCGCCTGGTAACCCTCGAGGTCGAAGCGGGGAAACTGATGCCCGGCAAACTGGGCCACCAACGCCGGGTCGAGGCCTTGTTGCCTGGGGTCATAACCCGCGCCAATCGAACTGCCCCCTGCCTCCTCCGAGCGCGTCAGGCCGAAACGCAGGTCGAACGTCGTGCTCGGCGACAGCGTCGAAGTCGGGTTCATCACGATGTTGCGCCCATGCCGCAGCAAGGTGGCGCTCCCGGTCAGCTCGGCCGGGTTGTTCAGCCCGAAGACAATCGTGCGGAACTCCTGGATTGAATTCTCGCCGTAGCGGAGGGAGACGCCGTTCCCTGAGTTGACGACGAGGTCGGTGGAGCCTACGACCTGGTCGAGGCTGGCGATGCAGCGCAAGGGTTACGAAGAATTGTTGATGCTCGCCGCAGAGTGCCCGGGCGCCGCAGTAGCAGGATAGTAGGACAGCACTTTCACTGCGGGCTGGTCCATCGTCCAGGCTGGAATCCATTGCCGGCAAAGGAAGTCATGGGGTCGTCCGGTCTTCTCGTCCTAAGGATCGTAAAACAGCACTCGCCGGCCGGCCGCGTTGCAAAGCTGCGAAGAATCGTCGCCGCGAATCTCCACGATGGGGAAAGTCTTCACATCCGAATCCGCCGGGCGCTACCGCGTGTTTTCCGGGGAAAGCATGATGAAAGCTCGGTGTCGCGTGTCAACCAGCTTGGGCATGTCGTATGGACCTGAGTGCATGGCCACGAATTGCTTGATGTGGTCGGCAGGCTTGATCCCGCGGGGATAAGGAACGCCGCCGATTGTCCGGGGCTGGTTCAACTCGGCCTGCGTGCCGTTCAACTTGTCATTTCGGAAGCACTCGAAAAGGGTGCCGTGAAACTCGTCGGCGACCTCGTGGTGACGGTCCTGATCGAGCCGCCGCCCGTGCTCCCGTACTGGGCCTCGTAGACTTTCACTTGGACCCTTGAACCCGTACAGGGACGCACTAGTCGGCACGCTGAGCACGGTGTGCCCGGCGCGCACGTTGCTGATGCCATCCAGCTGCGCTTCGTTGGCCTTCTGGCGTTCTCCGTTGATCGAGAAGCCGGAAGTCCCGCCGATGTCGAACGAGCGCAGATAACGCCAGGAACCGCTCGTGATGACCCCGCGGCCGCCCAGGCGATCTGGCGAAGGGATTGCACCCCCGAGTGGGCACATTGGCGATGATCTCCTGCGCCAACACCTGGGAACGGGGCGGCGACTTCGGTTTGTCGTTGCGAAACCGACGCGCTCACCGTCGCGCTCTGGCTGAGCTGTCCGATTTCGAGCTGCACGTCCAGGTGCAGCCGGTCAGGGGTTGCAGCGCGCCGTTTTCGCGCAGGCACTTCTTGAAGCCGCCCTGCTCGACCGTCAGCCGGTAGGTTCCGGGGCCAGAAACGGCATGAAGTAATTGCCCGACTCGCCCGTCTTGGTGGTGAGGGAGAGGTTCGGAGCGACGTTTGTGACGGTGACCGCCGCTCCCGCCAATGGTGCGTCGATCGGGTCGCCTACGTTGCCGGTGATCGAAGCGCGGACTTCCTGGGCCAAGGCCGCACCGCGCCCAGCAGCACCAGGCAAAAGGCTCTGCCCAACTGCCCCATCGCGAACTCCTTTGCTGGGCTGGAGGCCCATCTGTTTCCGCAGGGGCGGTTCGCGTCAAGATACGCCAATATGCCCGCGAAGCCGACTCTTCGTTCGGCTGCGCCAGCACTTCCGATCCGGCTTGCCCGGCGCTCATGGGTCGGGCTCCTGCGTTCCGGTGTCCCTCATACCCGCCTCTTGCAACACCGTCCTCCTCAGACTCAACCAGGGTTCGAAAACGGCGGGATTCTCCAGCCAGGTGAGCATCCACAGCAGCAGTTCCTTCTTCGCCCTCCTCTTTTCCTCGGACACGCGGGGGTTGCCGACCGCCCATCGCGCACGGTCCTTGGCCGCCATTACCAGCTTCCGACACGCCAAGGCCCGTTGCATGTCCCCGCGCGCCGTCGCCGCGCGGTATTCTCGCGCCAGGGCGATCAAGGTGCGGGCCGCCTCTTCAGTGCTGTCCTGTCGCACGCCCTCGACCAGCGGCGCGAGGGGCAGGCCTGTTTCGCGCAAGAGGCGGCGCAGGCGGTCCTCCGGGATGGGTGCCAGCGCGGCACGCATCTCCTCCCAGAGCGTCTCGCTGATATGGTCCGGCTGGCGGGCTGCGAGCCACTCAGCCAGGCGGTCGCGGGCGCTGGTTCGCTTTCTGCCCACGGCGGTACCTCGCCACGGCACGCTGGTGCGAGGCCAGGTCGGTCGAGAACTGGTGGCGGCCCGAGCCATCCGGAATGGCGACGAAGTAAAGATAGTCCGTGCGGGCGGGATTGATGGCGGCCCTTATTGCTTCCACGCCAGGATTGGCAATGGGCCCCGGCGGCAAGCCGGGACGACGGTAGGTGTTGTACGGTTGCTCGCTCTCCAGATCCGACCGGTAGAGCGCGCCTCGATAGCGCTCCTCTAGCAGGGCGGCGTAGATCACGGTGGGGTCGCAAGCCAGCGGCATGCCGAGTCGCAGGCGGTTGAGAAACACCGAAGCCACCAGCGGCCTCTCCTCGGGGATCGCAGTCTCCTTCTCGATCAGAGAGGCCAGCGTCACCGTCTCATGGACATCGGCAGGAGTGTTCAGTGCGCGCCAGACCTGCCGGAACCGCGCAGTCATCTGCCGGCAAATCTCTCGCGCGGTCGTGTTTCGCGTGATCCGGTAGGTGTCCGGGAACAGATAGCCCTCCAAGGTCGGAGCGCGCGGGGCAAGGTCGCGGATCATCGCAGGCTGGCGGGCCTCTTTCAGGAATTCGTCGGAGCCGACGACGCCCAGGCGCTCCAGAGCTGCGGCGATCTCGAACATGTTGCTCCCTTCGGGCACCGTCAGCTCGTAGTAAAAGACATCGCCGCGCACCAGACGGTCGAAAACCTCCCAGGTGGATGCGGGACGATCGAAGCGATATTCGCCCGCCTGGAGTCTGGCCGTGGGTCTCAGCAGCCGCGCGAGCCAGAATTGCCAGCGGTAGCGAATTACGCCTGCCTCGGCGAGCATCCGGCCAATGGCGAACGAGCTGGTGCCGCGTGGCACCATCACGAAGGTCTCGCCTTGGAAAGCCGCGTGTGGCAAGGCGAGCGAGACGAGCGCCGCCGCGACGAGGAGCGGGACGATCAATGCCGCCAACAGCTTTTCCACGACGATCGTGCTCCTCGGCGGCGCGCATCCAGATAGCTCTGCAAGATCAGGACAGCCGCCAGCCGGTCGACCAACCCCTTGCGGTCACACGCCTTGACACCACCCGCGCGCAGCACGCGCTCGGCCTGCCTGGTTGTGTATCGCTCGTCGTACAGGTCCACAGGAAGCCCCGTGTGCCGCGCCAGCTCGCGTGCGAATCGCCGGACGGCCGCCGCTTCCGGGCCCTCCTCGCCGCTCGGAAGCAAGGGGAGACCAACCACGATACGCCCGACTTGGTATTCGGCAGCCAGCCGCGCCAGCGTCGCAAGGTCGGCCGCGCGGTGGACCCGCGTCAGGGTGGGCAGTCCCTGAGCCACGATGCCGAGGGGATCGCTCACCGCAAGCCCGATCCGCCGGCCGCTTAGATCCAGCGCGAGGACTCGTTTGCCGAGATCGCCCTTGGCTGGCACCGCAAACCATTATAGGCGTCCGCCCGTCCCTGTCCGGGCGCGTGTTCCAGTAAACTAGATTGCGTTGCGGCCCGCAACGCGGACTGCGGGGAGCAATTGGTGGCCACCATTGTCCAGTCGCTGAGGGCACGCAGGCCCAGGAACCTGGCCGGTGGTTTCACGGCGCTGGTGGCCGCCGGCGCACTGCTTTACTTCGGCCGGCATTTCTTCATCACGCTCATCTGTGCCGTGATCGTGGCCTTCCTCCTCGAGCCCTTCGTCGCTTTGCTGACGCGCCTGCGCATTCCCCGCGCCACCGCCAGCTTCATCGTTTGCTCGCTGGCCCTGCTTGCCGTGTATCTGGCCGGACTGGGGCTGTACACGCAGGTCGCTGAGCTCGTCGAAGACTTACCGAAGTACCAGGAGCGAGTCAACGCTTTGGTGGACAAGGTCCTGGCGCGCATCGAGAGCATCGAACGCTCGGTCTATGAGCTGGTCGTCCCCAGGCGGTTCCGGGACCAACAGAAAGCCGAATTGCCATCCACTGGCTCCGTGACGCGCCCCTCGCGCCGGACACGCACGGCCCCCGCTCAGACGCCTCCCTTGGTGCAGGAAGTGCGGATCCGGCAGGAGCGCCCGCCTCTGCTCAGTTACCTCGCTGCCCACCTCGGGTCCTTCTACGAGGCAGCCCTTATGGCCTCCTTCGTGCCCTTTCTGGTCTACTTCATGCTGAGCTGGCAGGAACACCTGAGGCGCAGGTTCCTGGACCTGTTCGACGAACCGGCTCGGCAGGTGGCCGCGCGAAGCCTGGCAGGCGTGGCCCGCATGGTGCGCGCGTTCATGGTCGGCAACTTTCTGCTGGGGCTGCTGCTGACCATGGCGACCTCCTTGCTGTTCTGGGCCTTTTGGCTGCCTTACCCCGTGCTGATGGGTTCGATCAGCGGCTTTCTCAGCTTGGTGCCTTACATCGGCTTACCGCTGGCCATCCTGCCCGCCTTGGTCTCGGCGTTGCCCGTCTACGACGCAATGACGCCATACCTGCTGCTTGGCGGCGCCGTGGCGCTCTTTCACCTGATTGCGCTCAACTTCCTGTATCCGAAGTTGGTGGGGCCGCGTGTGCACCTTAACCCCCTCGCGGTGACGGTGGCGCTCATGGCGTGGAGCGCGTTATGGGGCGCCTTGGGGCTCGTGCTAGCTATCCCTCTTACCGCGGCCATCAAAGCCGTCTGCGACAACGTGCCTCACTTGGAGCCTTGGGGGAAATTGCTGGGCGATTGAGAACCCGTTGCCCGGCGGACTGCGCTATTATGAGGCACGCCATGACGCGCCGCGATGTGTTCTGCCTGCCCCTGGTCGCACTCGTTCGCCCGTCGCGCATAGATCGCTCGCGCATCAGTGCAATCACCGACGAGGTCGCTCCTTCCCCCGCGGAGGCGATCCGGTTCGCTCAGCAGCACGGGTTGAAATGGGTGGAGCTGAGGGCCGTCCCGGGTCGGAAGACCTACTATCAGTTTCTCGAGGAGCCGGAACTGCGGGCTGCGCGCAAGGAACTCGACGCCGCGGGTTTGCGCGTGTCCTTCCTCAATACGGGCCTGCTGAAGTTCCCCTTGCCAGGTACTGAACCGCCTCGCTACCGTAACGAGGATCCTGAACTGCGGGCCAGAAGACTGGCGCGCGACCAGGCGGAATTCGACCGGCGGATGGAGGATCTTCGCAAGGCCATCCGTGCCGCCCATCTCCTGGGTACCGACAAAGTGCGCGTATTCGCCTTTACCAGGGTGGCCGAGCCGCTCGCCCTGTTGCCACGGATCGCCCAGATCCTTGAGCCCATGGTGGCGCTGGCGGAAAAGGAAAACATCCGACTATTGGTGGAGAACGAGGCTTCTTGCAACGTGGCGACTTGTGCCGAAGCCGCCGAGCTGCTCAAGTTGCTGCCGTCGAAGCATTTCGGACTGAACTGGGACGCCGACAACGGAGCGGCCTTCAACGAAATCCCATTTCCGGACGGCTACAACCTGCTGCCCAAGCACCGCATCGGCAACGTGCAGATCAAAGGCCGCAGCGTGTTGCAAGGGCCGC
Source organism: Bryobacteraceae bacterium (assembly GCA_025062235.1). Taxonomy (GTDB): domain Bacteria; phylum Acidobacteriota; class Terriglobia; order Bryobacterales; family Bryobacteraceae; genus DTHT01. The sequence goes on along the minus strand of JANXAE010000054.1, from coordinate 1,046 downwards.
AAAGACTGGATTGGGCAGCCATATTCCGCGCAATGGAGGCGGACGGATACCAAGGCTGCTTCGGCTTGGAGACCCACATCTTTGGTCCCGATCTCTTCCAGAAGTCCCACGAGTGCATGCGCGAGATCCTGCGCATCGTGGACTCGATCCAGCCGGGACCCTCGGCCGATTGACCCGCGCCCTTCAACACCCTTATACTGGAGTTGTCGGGTACGTAGGACCCGCGCAAGCCGAGCTGCGGAAGCTGCCGATGGCCGTTTTGACCACCCTCCTTTACTTGGTTCACATCTTGGTTTGCCTTTTTCTCATTGTGGTCGTGCTGCTTCAAAGCGGCAAGGCTGCGGACTTGGCCGGGGCATTCGGGGGCATGGGTTCCCAGACAGCGTTCGGTCCCCGCGGTTCGGCGACGCTGCTTTCCAAAGCCACGACGGTGGCCGCTTGCATTTTCATGGCGACGTCGCTGACACTGGCCATTCTGGCGACGCGTGGTACCGGCGCGGGCACCACAGTTTTGGAGAGGCAGCCGGCGAAGCCAGCGCCTGCAACTCCGTTGCCTGGAGCGCCCTCTGGCCAGCCCAGTGTGACGCTCTTCAACGAACAGGGTCAGCCGGTGCAAACCGTGCCGCTGCCTTTGCCACCTCAGGGCCAGCCCCAACCGCAGGCCCCGGCGCCGGCCAAGAAGTAATCTGTGCGAGCAATGCGGAGATGGCGGAATTGGCAGACGCACTAGCTTGAGGTGCTAGCGGGAGCAATCCCGTGGGGGTTCAAATCCCCCTCTCCGCACCACCAAGGAGCGTTCCTCCAAGGCCCAGCAGCCGCGGCGAGCCTGCTCGTGTTAGAGTTTTTCTAGGCTTCCGGGCGGTTAGCTCAGCCGGTCAGAGCGTCTGCCTTACAAGCAGAAGGCCAGAGGTTCGAGTCCTCTACCGCCCACCATTTCTTCAATCACTTGGAAGCATTTCCCGCCCGGCTAGCTCGTCGCAAGGGAGATTCGCAGGGAGACTGAAGGCTCTGATCCCTGGTGCCGGTTCGCGCTAGGATCAGCCTCC
>JANXAE010000053.1 GCA_025062235.1 Bryobacteraceae bacterium | reverse complement strand
CCCGCTACATCGCAGGCATCAACCCGGAGATCCCCTACGCCTTGCTCGCGTTCCAGCCGCACTTCCACATGGCCGACCTGCCGCGCGTGCCCGCCCGGTGGGCGGGCGACGCCGAGGCGGCCGCGCGGTCGGCGGGTCTGCGCAACGTGCGCATCGGCAATCTCCACCTGTTGGTCCGGCGAGAACTTCCAGGCGTACCGGCGAGCGTTCCTCAGGCTCCGGAGGACGGCTCCCGCCTGAGTGGCCAGTCGCTCGTGTAGAGCCGTTTCAGGCCAGCCTCCCGAGCCCACTGGTAAGCGCGGTGGTACTCGGCGAGGGTGATTCGCCTCTTGAGCGAAGGATGCCGGTTGGCCTGGTAGGCGGGCCAGTACTGCCCCATCAGGTTCACCAGTGTGTACGGCGAGAGCTCCTTCGCCACCCAGCGCACGAAGCGGTCCGTGCCGCCCAGGTTGTCCGGCAGTATGAGGTGCCGCACAATGAGACCTCGCAGGCCCAGGCCGTCCTCGTCCGCCACGAGATCCCCGACCTGGCGGTGCATCTCCTTGATGGCTTCGGCGGCTCTTTCGGGGTAATCGGCGGCGCCGTTCGATAGCTCGGCGGCGACGGCTCCGTCGAAGTACTTGAAGTCGGGCAAATAGATGTCAATGATTCCCGCCAGCAATTGCACTGCTTCCAGTCCCTCGTAGCCGCCGCAATTGTAAACAAGGGGCAACGAGAAGCCGCGGGCCACCGCGATCTCGAGCGCGCTGACGATGTTGGGCAGGATGTGCGTGGGGGTGACCAGATCCACGCAGTGGCAACCCATCTGCTGGGCCGCGAGCAGCATCTCGGCCAGTTGACGGTCGCTCACCAGTTCGCCGTCACCGCGGTGGTTGATCTCCCAGTTCTGGCAATAGATGCACAGCAGATTGCAGTTGCTGAAGAAGATGCAACCGGAGCCCCGCCATCCGGTCAAGGGGCGTTCTTCCGCGAAGCGTCGCTGGAAACTGTACACCTTCGCTTGTGCCGTCGAACGGCACACGCCGGTCTGGCCCTTGCGCCGATTGACGCCGCACTGGCGCGGACACAGCCGGCACTTCTCGTAAATGGCGCGCAGCGCCCGCGCCCGCCGCGCGAGTTCGCCCTTTCTGGCCAGCTCGAGGTAGGCTGGCGACCACTGTTTGCGCGGCATTACGAAGGAGGGTTCGCCCGCGGAGCGGGAAGGCTCCTGGCCGGAGACTCGCATGCCCAACGCCAGCAAGCCTGCGGCGAATTCCCGTCGGGAAGACCCGTTCATGACTCACCCCCCTGCGCTCCCCTGCCGACATTCCCAGTGTACAGCGAAGGGGTCGCCGGGGCCTCGCACTATTGCCTGGGCGTGGAGCCACAGGGACTGTAGCCGAGCGTCAGGTAGACGTCCAGCACCGCGATCGCCGCGGGGGTCACCCCCGGGATGCGCGCCGCCTGCCCCAGTGTGCGGGGCCGTACGCGTTCGAGCTTCTCTGCGACTTCGCGCGACAGGCCTGGCAAGCCCGCGAAACGGAAGCCTTCAGGGATCGTGCGGGACTCGGCCTCGCGCAGCCGCTCGATCTGCCGCTCCTGCTGCGCCATGTATCCGGCGTATTTGATCTCGGTTTCGAGCGAGGCCAACAGGCCGCGCACCGGTTCCTCGCCCAGCGCTTGCCGGATCCAGCTCTCCAGGTGTGCGATGCGCGCTTCTGGCCGCTTCAGCCACTGCGTTGCAGTGGGTCGGTCGCCATCGAGCGCCGGCAGGTGCGGGAACCGCGCGCTGTCCAGGCGCGTCGTCTCGAGCAGCACGGTGAGCCGCTCGCGCTGGCGCTGCTTTTTCAGAAACAGGCTCCAGCGTTCTTCGCTCACCAGGCCCGAGCGCCTGCCGAGCGGGGTCAGGCGCTCGTCGGCATTGTCAATTCGCAGGTGCAGCCGGTATTCGGCGCGCGAGGTGAACATGCGGTAGGGTTCGTCCACGCCCTTGGTCACCAGATCGTCAATCAGGATGCCGGTATAGCCGTCGGTGCGCGAGAGTACGATGGGATCCAACCCCCCCACCCGCCGCGCAGCGTTGATGCCGGCCATGATGCCCTGGCATGCGGCTTCTTCGTAGCCGGAGGTGCCGTTGATCTGGCCCGCCAGGAACAGGCCCTGCACCGCCTTGGCTTCCAAGCTGTGCCAGAGCTCGCGCGGATCCACGGCATCGTATTCGATGGCGTATCCGGGCCGGATCATCTCGGCCCTTTCCAAGCCTGGAATCGAGGCCACCATGGCCTCCTGCACGTCAATCGGCATGCTGGTGGACATGCCGTTGACGTAGACCTCGTAGGTGTCCAAGCCCTCGGGTTCGAGAAAGATCTGGTGACGTTCCTTGTCCGGGAACTTCACGAACTTGTCCTCGAGCGAGGGACAGTATCGGGGTCCGATCCCCCGGATGCGCCCGCTATAGAGGGGCGAGCGGTCCAGGTTCGCCAGGATGATGCGTCGTGTTTCCTCGGTGGTGTAGGCGATGTAACAAGGTACCTGCGGCCGGTCAATCCGTGCGGTCAGGAACGAAAAGGGGGTGGGCTCGGGGTCGCCATACTGAGCCTGGAAGGCAGACCATTCGATGGTGCGGCCGTCCAGGCGCGGCGGCGTCCCTGTTTTCAGACGGATCCAACGGAAACCGAGGCTGCGAAGCTGGTTGGCCAGCAACTCGGAGGCCGGCTCGCCGCTGCGCCCGCAGGTGTAGGTCGTCTCACCCACGTGTGCCAGCCCGTTCAGGAAGGTACCGGTGGCCAGCACCACCGCCTCGGCCTCGAGCAGGCGGCCGTCGCGAAGCCGTACGCCGGTGACCCGGCGGGGAGGCCCCGTTGCAATCACCAGTTCGGCCACTTCAGCTTGCAGCAGCCGCAAGTTCGGCTGCTGCTCGAGAACCTCGCGCATCTGCTGGCGGTACCGCTTCTTGTCGCATTGCGCCCGCGGAGACCACACAGCGGGTCCGCGGCTGGTGTTCAGCAGGCGGAACTGGATGCCCACCGCGTCGGTGACCAGGCCGATCAGTCCTCCCAGCGCATCCACCTCGCGCACCAAATGGCCCTTGGCGATCCCGCCCACCGCCGGATTGCAGGACATCTGCGCGATCAGATCCAAGTTCATGCTGATCAGGCCGGTCTTCAAGCCCATGCGCGCGCAGGCATGGGCTGCTTCGCAGCCTGCGTGTCCGGCGCCCACCACCAGCACCTGGTACTTGCGCGGATCCATCGCCCCAGGAACTTACTTCCATTCTAGCGGCGCGTCCCGCGATCACGGAACCGCGCGGTCCTCGTTTACAATCGGGAGGATCCCGAGCGGGAAGGAGGATTCGCCGTGAGAGTTCTTGTCATCGGCAGCGGCGGCCGGGAGCACGCGCTCTGTTGGCGCCTGGCGCGCTGTCCCTCGGTGCGCGCGCTCTACGCTTGCCCCGGCAACCCCGGCATGGCCGCGGTGGCCACCTGCCTCGAGGCCGGCGAAGGCAGACCGGAGGACTTCCTGCGCGTGGCCGAGAGAGTACAGGCGGATCTGACCGTGGTGGGCCCGGAAGCGCCTCTCGTGGCCGGCGTGGCCGACTGCTTCCGCGCTGCCGGCCGCCTCATCGTCGCCCCGAGTCGCCAGGCTGCCCGACTGGAAGGAAGCAAGATCTTCGCCAAGCAGTTCATGCAGCGCGCCGGCATTCCGACAGCCCGCTTCCGTATCGCCGCGAGCGAGGCCGAGGCGCTCGACGCACTGAACCATTTCGGCGTGCCCGTGGTTTTGAAGGCCGACGGCCTGGCGGCGGGCAAGGGCGTGGTAGTGGCGCGGACACGGCAGCAGGCCGAGCAGGCGGCGGCGGACCTGCTCTCGGGCAGGCTGGTGGGCCCGGCCGGGGCGAGGCTGGTGGTCGAGGAATGCCTGGAAGGCGAGGAGGCCAGCTTCATCGTGCTGAGCGACGGGCGCCGGGTCTTCGCCTTCGAGTGCACGCAGGACCACAAGCCGGTGGGCGACGGGGACACTGGGCCGAACACCGGTGGCATGGGCGCATACTGCGACGGACGCATCCTGTCGCCGGCGCAGCGCGGGGAGGTACTCGAGCGCATCGTGCTGCCCGCGATCCGCACCATGGAGGTCGAGGGTGCACCCTTCACCGGATTCCTCTACGCGGGCCTGATGCTCACGGCCGACGGGCCCAGGGTACTCGAGTTCAATGTGCGCATGGGGGATCCGGAGGCCCAGCCGCTCATGCACACCCTGGAGGGCGACCTGGCGGAGACTCTTGCGTCCGCCGCGCGGGGCGCCCTCGAGGAAAATGCGCTGCGCTGGAACGGGCAGTCCTCGGTGTGCGTGGTGCTGGCTTCGGAAGGCTATCCCGGAACGCCCAGGACGGGGTTGCCCATCAGCGGCATCGAGCGGGCCGAGGCCCGGGGAGCCGTGGTCTTCCACGCAGGCACGCGTCGGACCGACGGGGAGCTGGTCACGGCCGGAGGGCGCGTGCTCGGGGTGACGGCTTCCGCCGACCACCTGCCCGGCGCCATCGAGCGCGCCTACGCCGCCGTGCGGGAGATCCACTTCGAAGGCCTGCACTATCGCCGCGACATCGGCCGCAAGGGCCTGAAGCGCTGGTGAAGGTCGCGCGATCAGCGGCGCCTGGGAGGCATCGAGTAAACGTAAATGGTGTGCACGCGCCCGCTGGCGTAGACTTTCTCCACCCGCTCGGCCTCCCAGCCCGGGACGATGAAGTCGTGGGAGATCACCCGTGCACCACGGCGCAGGGAGGACTCCAGCTTGGGCTTGAGCAGCTCGTTCGAGCTGGTCAAAAGGTAAAGGGTTACGACGTCCGCACTGCGCAGATCGGCGTTCATCAGGTCGCCTTCGATCACCTCGATGCGGTCTTCCAGACCGAGGCGCCGGATCTGCTCGCGCGTCTGGCGCACCAGATCGGGCGAGAGCTCGATACAGACGCCTCGCGCACCGTACTTGCGCGCGGCGGTGATCAGCACGCGCCCATCGCCGCAACCCAGATCGAAGACCGTTTCGCCACGTTTGATGCGGGCCGCCTCGAGCATCTTTTCGACCACCGGATGCGGGGAGGGTACGAAGGGCGCGAGGCTTTGTTGGCGGAATTGCTGCGTCTTGCGCCACGGCGCCCCGCCCTGCCAGAGCCAGCCTGCGGCCAGCAGGATAACCGTCCACGCCGTCAGAGCCGTCATTGCGAACCGCTCCCGGCCGCCTTCCGCGAGGTCTTGAAATGCAGCGCGCGCGCCACGATGTCGTTGAGCGCCATCCAGAGATCTCGCGGGCGCGTGATGGTGTACTCGTGGCCGCGGAAAAAGCGTACCGCCCGCCCGATGGCGTCCCGCCATGGATTGGCCTGCGGGTTGAGGTTGTAATTCATGTAGAAGACGGGGCACTCGACGTCGCCCACCTCTTTGAGGGCCTCCACCGGGACGTTCTCTTCGAGCATCACCTTGGGGCCTGCGAAGATGAGCGCGTCCGGGCGATCCTCGCCTCCGATCTCGCGCTGGATCAGTTCGGTGAGGAACTGCGTCTCGCCGTGCTTCTGTGCCAGGCGCTTCAGATCGATGGTTCCGAGGTTGAGCGATTGCAGGGCTTCGCCCAGTGTGGGAAAGTCAATGCGGTCCGCCCCATCCTGTCGGTAGAGGATCCGTTGCTCCTGGAGGTTGAAGGCGATCACCGAGAACTTGCTGATGCGCGGCTCGCGTGCGATCCCGCGCAGGATGGCCACCAGCGCGGCGATGTCGAGCGGCTGAAGCGTGGCTGCGCGAGCGTTCTGCGGCGCGAAATTCACCAGCACCTTGACGTTCAGCGGAGGCTGGTCCTGCGCACGGGCCACGGGCGGCTCCTCCCGGAAGGGCTCGGCATCGGCGGGTTCGATGCGCCCCGGGGGCAGCGCCACGATCAGATCGCGATCGCGCGGCGAAAGCTGTGCTTCGATGTCCCAGTAAAAGGAGCAGAAACGTTCACTGCGGTCGCGCATCAGCCAGTCCACGTGGTAGCGTCCCTCGCCCACGTCGAAGCCGCCCTGCAAGTAGGCTTCTCCCTTGGCATCGGCTTCGATCGGCGGCACGCGAACGCGCTGCATGAAGTAGACGGGATCGCCCGGCACGTCGAGCGGCGTCACGCGGAAGATCATGGTGAGGAGGTTTTCCGAACCCGCCAGTTCCCTGAGCGGGATGCTCACTTCGTAGCCGGTGTGGAACCGCAGCTCGAAGCCGAGCGATGGCTTTACGGGCATGACCGTGCAGGGCAGGTCCTTGCGCGGCTCCTGAAGGCTGAGCACGGCGAGGTCGGTGTTGAAAATACGGACCGTTCCCGCCGGGCCGCTGGGGGTTAGCATCACCTGGGCTTGCGCGCAGCAGACCAGCGTCGCCGCCCACAGGATCACCACCAGCGGCGTGACCCCATCCGGTGCCGGCCACCTCGCCATCGCGTTCACCCCCCGCCAGCGCATGCTCGCATCCGGCCCCACGCGCCGCCAACCGTCGTCCCGCTGCACCACGGTCGTCTTCAATTATAGCCCCGCGCGGCCCGCGCGCGACCGTGCAAACGCCGCCTGCCCCGGATCACGCCTGCCGCCAAGCGCCGCGCCCGGGGGGAATCCCCTCCCTGTACCGGCTATGCTAGAGTGCAAGGATCTATGGCTTCCCGAAGCGTGAACAAGGTCATCCTCATCGGACACCTGGGCAAGGACGCCGAAACCCGCTTCACCGCCGGGGGCGCTGCGCGCACCACCTTCCCGCTGGCCACCAACTACCGGTACAAGGATCCCCAGACCGGGGAGTGGAAAGAGGAAACCGAGTGGCACAACATCGTGCTCTGGCGACAGGAGAACCTGGCTAACTACCTGACCCGGGGACAGCAGGTCTACGTCGAGGGCCGTATCCAGACCCGCGCTTACGAGGACAGGGAGACGGGCCAGAAGCGATACATGACCGAGATCGTGGCCCAGAACGTGCTCCTGCTGGGCACCAGGGCCACCGAAGCGCCCGCGATCGAGGAATCCGCCGCGCAGGTGCCTGCGCGTGGTGTGCAAAAGGCCACCACCCCGCCCGAGGAGCCGTTCTCGGAAGAGATCACCGACGACGATGTGCCCTTCTGAGGGCCGGGTCCCGCGTCGCGTCTCGCCCCGCAGGCTGGCGGCGGGTCGCTTGCTAAGATGGCTACCGATGGCGTGCCCCTACTTTTATCCCGTGGAACGTTTTAGCGACCAGGCCTGGCCGAGAGCCCCCCGCCTGCCGCTGGGCGACCCCTATCTCGGCCTGTGCTGCGTGGATCCCTTACGCGAGCACCGTCCCGACGAAGAGACCCTGCGCGAGCTGTGCAACCGCGGCTATCCGCGCAATCGGTGCCCACGGTTCCCGCCGAGCGACGGTCCCGACATGGTTCGCTTCGCAGTGACGCGGGACTCGGAGGGATTGCTCAGGATTTCCTACGTGATCGAGAAAAACGGCAGCCCCATGGAACACGGCGAGATCGAATACGAGGTCGCGGCGCGGCGCTTCCGCGCCAATCTGGCCGGCGGTATGCTGGAGCGGCAGGCCCAGGCGTACGCGGAAAGCTATCTGCGCCGAAAGGCAGAGCCGCAGGAGGACGCACGCCATCCCCACCGGCGCTGACGTTGGAGGAGCATGCAGGGAACCAACCTCGACTCGTGCAACCTCGCTGGCAGGCCCGTGCGCGAATCCGCTTCCGAGTACGCCGAGCTGGCTCTGCCCACGGACGCCAACCGCTTCGGATTCCTGTTGGGGGGCCGCATCATGCACCTGGTGGACATCGCGGGCGCTACTGCCGCCATGCGCCACGCCCGGCGTCCCGTGGTCACGGCGTCCGTAGACTACATGAGTTTCCTGCACCCGATCCGCATCGGCCAGCTCGTGATCCTGCGATCCTCGGTCAACCGCGTTTTCCGCACCTCGATGGAAGTGGGCGTCAAAGTGTTCGTGGAGGACCTGTTGACCGGCGAGCAGCGCCATACCTGTTCGGCCTACCTGACGTTCGTGGCCATTGACGAGCGGGGTCGCCCGACGCCGGTGCCGCCCGTCATCCCGGAGACCGAGGAGGAGAAACGCCGTTACGAGGAAGCGGGACTGCGCCGCGAACGTCGTCTGGCAATGCGCAAATGAGCCTGCCCGGCTGCGGGCCAGGCGGCTAATTCGCCTGGTTGGCCTTGTACATGTACTTGATCGCGGGCTTGTAGACGAGCAAGTTGGGTGCGTTTTCGCGCTTGATCTTCAGGCAGAGCTTGTCGTACCACTCGATGGTGCCGCGAATCTCCTCGCCGTCCTGTAGCACCAGCACCATGGGAGTCTTGGCCTGCATCTGCTTGACGTAATAGTAATTCTCGGCGTTGGTCTGCTCCGGCGGCGGCGTCTTCTTGGGATGGTTGTTGCGGCGCTGGGCATTCATCTGTTCCTTGACTTCGACCAAGGACGGACGAATGAGCTTGCGATTGGCGGTTTCCATGCGGCCACTCCCTCGATAAATGCGCCTTAACGATCCTCGCGGCCCTCGGGGCCCTTGTGCAGGCAGATTGCTTAGCTTAGGTCTATGCATAGCACAGCCCGCCGCGCCCTGCAACCGCGCTCGGCGCTCAGTGCGCGGGGTTCGCTGAATTCGCCCGGCTCCCGGTGGGCAGGCCGCCCGCCGGCGCGTTCTTGACATACTTGTCGAACCAGGTGAGCATCTCGTAGAGCACGTGCTCGACCGACTCGCGCGCCGCGTAGCCGTGCGATTCGTGCGGTAGCATGACCAGACGCACCTGGCCTCCGTTGCCGCGGATCGCATGGTACATGCGCTCGGACTGGATGGGGAAGGTTCCCGCGTTGTTGTCGGCTTCGCCGTGGATCAGCAGCAACGGCTCGTTGATCTTGTGGGCATGTGCGAACGGAGAGACCTTGATGTAGAGGTCGGGCGCTTCCCAGAAGGTGCGCCGCTCGCTCTGGAACCCGAACGGGGTCAACGTGCGGTTGTACGCGCCGCTGCGGGCCACGCCCGCGCGGAACAGATCGGAGTGGGCCAGCAGGTTGGCGGTCATGAACGCGCCGTAGCTATGGCCGCCCACGCCCACGCGATCCGGGTCGGTCACTCCCAGCTCGACCGCTTTGTCAATCGCCGCCTTGGCGTTGGCCACGATCTGCTCGACGTAGGTGTCGTTGACCGTGCGAAAGTCGCCCACGACGGGCATCGAGGCCCCGTCCAGGATGGCGTAGCCCGCCAGCAGCAGAAACAGATGGGAGGCGCCCGCGAACATGGTGTAGCGGTGCGGGGAGCCGGTGACCTGGCTGGCGGTCGCCGGATCATCGTATTCCAGCGGGTACGCCCACACGATCGTGGGCAGCCGCGTGCCCTCCTTGTATCCGGGAGGAAGGTAAAGCGTGAAGGAAAGATCCACGCCGTCAGCCCGCTTGTAGCGCACCAGTTGCTTGCGGATGGACCGCACCACAGGCGTCGGGTCGGCGAAACGGGTCAAGGCCTGGGGCTGCCCGTCGGTGCCGCCCACGGCGCGTAGAAAATAATTGGGCGGCTCGGTAGCGGTTTCGCGACGTGTCAACACGCGTGTTCCCGCATCGTCGAGCAGGGCGACCACGCTTTCGTAGCAGTTCGCCTCGGAACGGAACAGGCGTTCGCTCTTGCCGCTACCCAGATGAAAGCGATCGAGGAACGGCCGCTCGCCTTCGGGGGAAGCGCCGGGACCGCTGAGGAAAATCCACTCGCCCTCCTGGTGCAGGACGCGATAGCCGCTGGGCAGCGTGCGTAGCACGGGCGCGCCGGGATCGCGGTAGCGGTCGCGCACGTCGCGGCTCCAAAGCACGCGCGGCGCTTGCGAGGGCCGGTCCGCGTCGAGCAGAAAGGTGCGCAGCCAGCGGCGCTCGCGTTGGAAGTCGGCTGCGAGCAGCAGACCGCCGGAAGCGCCCCAGATCAGGTTCGTCGCGCGGTGCTCGGTGCGCAGGATCTCAACGGGCTCGCCGGTGAAGGGCGCTTTGAGCATCATGATGCGGTCGCGATGCGGCACCTTGCGGCGAGGATCCCCACCGTCCAACGCCTCCAACCACACCAGCGTCGCGGGTTCGTTGGGGCGCCATGTGTACTGGCGCGGACCGGTGGGCACGCCGTCCGTCGGGACGGAGTCGGCCAGCGGCAGGCTGGCCAGCTTGTAGAGTACTTTGCCGTGCAGGTCCCAGATCTCGACCTGCTTGGGAAAATTGCGGTCCGGGTACAGGTACGAATAGGGCCGCTCGACCCGCGCCACCAACAGGAGCTTGCCGTCGGGGGAGGGCAGCCACGTCTGGAAGATGCCAGGCTTGCCGATCGGCTGGAGCTTGCCGGTGACGGCGTCCACGATGGCCAGCTGCGCGGTGAAGTAATAATCGTAGAGAGCTTCGTCATACGAATTGCGCAGCAGGTCCTGGAACGTCCACACCGGCGCACCGCGGCCGTAGGATTCCTGGATCGTGGGGCCTTCGGGGGCTTCCGGCGGCTCGGGGGGCTTGCCGCGGCCCGGGGGAACCAAGCGCACCAACAAGCTCCGACTGCCGGGCATCCAGCGGAAACCGTCATCGCCGGCTGCGTTGACCGTGAAGCCGGGCAGGCGCCTCGCCTTACCGGTGGCGGTCTCGGCGATCCAGAGTTCGATGCCGCCCGGGGTGGTGTTGGTGAAGGCGAGGAACTTGCCGTCCGGGCTAAATTCGGGGTCGCCCAGGCGCCCTCCCGCGGGCGCCTGGACCTTCACATCCTCGCCCCCTGGGAGCCGCTTGATGGTGAAGGCCGCGAAGTAGCGTGGGTTGTGCGGCCCGTTGGTTCGCGGATTGATGCGGTGGCCAGCCAGCCGCAACATCGGCTGCGCCAGCTCGCGGATCGGGGGATAGCGCACCCACTCGGCCAGCAACATCGCGTCGCGCGCCGGGCTCACGAAGACCTGCGGAGGCGGCGGCGCGTGAAGGACGTCGAGGATCTCCTTGGGCGGTTTCTGGTAGCGCGACTGCGCCCAGAGGGCTGATTGGCACAGCAGCGCGACGAAGAAGGCGCGTGCCCGCAGCATACGCGTATTGTACAGCCGCGGCACACGCGCCCGTGCCGACGCAACCGGCTCCCCCTCAGAAGTCGAGCTTCAAGGCGAACTGGAGGCTGCGATTGTCCACGCCGATCAGCGTCGAGGTGATGCGGCCCACGGTCGGCGAACCGATCGAGGCGTTGGGGAACCCAAAAGCCGGCGTGTTGAACAGATTGAAAGCGTCGAAGCGGAACTGCAACTTCAGCGCTTCGCGCAGGGGGAAGTTCTTCACCACGGAGACGTCGAAGTTGACGTGGCCCGGCGCATAGAGCACGCCCCGCGCCACGTTGCCGTAGGTGTTCGGCGGCGGGGCCACGAAGGCCGTCGCGTCGAACCAGTAGTACGGATCGGGGTTGGGGAGCGTGCCGCGGCCGATGCGGTCCGGCCAGCTCGGCGCGCCGTTGTTGACGCCCTGTGCCAGCCCGACACTGAACGGGCGACCCGTGGTCAGGGTGGTGATGCCGCTCAACTGCCAGTCTCCCAAGATGCGGGACGCTGCGCCCGGCCCGCTCAACCACCTCTTGTTGCGACCGAAGGGCAGCTCGTAGACGTAGCTGACCACGCCGCGGTGCTTGACGTCGTAGCCGGAAGGCCCGCGGCCGGCGCGGATGTTGGTGATCGTCTGTGGACCGCCCACGGCGCCGCCTCCCGAGGCCGCCGAGCCGCCGTAGTCCAGGTTCTTGCCGAAGGTGTAGCTGACCAGGAATTGCAGGCCGTGCGAGTAGCGCTTGACCAGCTTGGTTTGCAGGCCGTGGTAGACGGACATGTTGCGCGGATCAATCTGGATGATGTTGGCCACGTTCGCCAGCGGCTGCAATAGCCGACGCGAGGCCAGCGAACCGGGCCCGGGCTGCACCTCGTTGGCGTTGTAAGCGAACACCAAGTGGATGGCGCGGCTGCCCGCGTAGGCTACCTCCCAGAGCAGCGTCTCGTGCAGTTGCCTTTCGATGTTCAGCGTCCAGCTCTCGAAGTAGGGCGTTTCGTTCTCCCAACTGTGGCCCAGCACGCGCGGGTTGGCCGCGTTCAGCTCGGCCGTGGTGCGCGGTTTGACGATGGTGATGGGCGGAAACGGATTGTCAATCGTGGGCACGCGTGTCCAGTCGGTGGGGTTGGTCTCGGGCGTGAAATTCTGCGAGACGGTCCAAGGGACCTGTTGCCCGAGCAGGTTGGATGCCGAGGGCTGCTCGGGGAAGTGACTCAGGCCGAAGCCCCCGCGGATCACCGTGTTCCCCCGTCCGGTGACGTCCCAGGCGAAACCGAAACGCGGCCCGAAATTCTTGTAGTGGGTCTTCTTCCCTACGCTGCGCGAAATGCCGTCTTCGCCGGCATAGACCAGCCTCAGGTTCGTGAAGTCGAAGTTCGTGAGCCGGTTGCGAATTTCCTTCTCCGGCCAGTGGATCTCGTGCCGGATGCCGATGTTCAGGGTCAGTCGTGGCGTGACCTTCCAATCGTCCTGAACAAACCAGGCCTGGTCCTGCACGGTCATGTAGTACGGCTCGAGCAGGAAGCCCCGCGAGCCGCCGGTCGAGTAACCGATCAGCAACGTGGCCAGGCCCGTCCCCTGCGTGTTGGTGACAGGGTCGTTCGTGAAATTGCGCGCGAAGTTCAGCGTGCCGCGAGTATCGGTGTTGGTGAAGGGCGAGACCAGCCTGCGGACGTAATGGTAGCCGAACTTGATCTGGTGCCGGTTCTTCATCCAGAAGATGTTGTTCGAGATCTGGTAGTGCGTCTCGCGCGGGTTGACGGGCAGGAACGCGGGACCGCCGCTGAGCCCGGTGAAGTCCGCGACGTTGATGTTGGGAAGGCCCGTGGCGAAACGCGTAACGTTGATGCCACGGATGCCGAGCGATTCCGCTGCCATGCGGCCGAAATCGGACTGGAAGGTGAACGGCGTCGTGCGCGCGAAGCCCGTACGGAATTCGTTGATCAGGTTCGGCCGGAAGATGTGGGTTTCATTCAGGGCGAGTCCCTGCGTGCGCAGGCGCGTGTTCTGGATGCCGGCCACGTAGGGCCCCAAGTCGAACCTTTGCTTGGCTTCGGGCGGCGTGGGCAGGCAGCACTGCGCCTGCCCCTGCGGCGCATCCAGCTTGTAGTTCTGGAAACTGTACCGGGCGAAGAAGGTGTCGCGCGTGCTGAAGTTGTGGTCCACCCGGATGTTGAAGCCGTTGTCATTGACCACCCGATTCGCTGCCGAGGTGTAATTGTCGAAATTGCCGGGCGCATTCGGCAGCGGGTAGATGCTCGCCACGTTGCGGCCCACCGGATGGATGCGGTTGGCCGGGATCACGTTGCCCGGAAAAGCGTCCCGCAGGAACTGAGGGTTGGCGACCGTGACCGGTCGCGTGGGATCGTAATCGGGGTTCCGGCGCGTGGTGAGCGGATCGTAGATCCGGATCAGATTGCCGCGCGCATCGGTGAATTCGCTGAAATCGCCCAGGCGCGTTCTGGCCGTCGGCACCGTGTTCACGTAGGTGAGTCCCTTCAGTTCCCGGGTGCCGAAGTAATCTCCGAAGATGAACGTGCGGTTGCGCCCGTCGTAGAGCGCTGGCAAGTAGACGGGGCCGCTCAGCGCCACGCCGAACTGGTTGCGCCGGAAGGGCGGCTTCTCCAGCGGTTTGGCATGGAAGTAATTCCGAGCGTCCAGCTTCTGGTTGCGCAGGTACTCGAACAGCGTGCCGTGGAACTCGTTGCTACCGGATTTGGTCGAAACCAGCACCACACCCGCACCCCGGCCGAATTCGGCCGAGTACACGCCGGTGAGAACCTTGAACTCACGCACCGATTCCAGCGAGGGCATCACGATGACGGTGTTGAAGGTGTACTCGTTGTTGTCAATGCCGTCCACCAGCCACGCATTGGCGTTGGCCTGGCTGCCGAGGGCGTTGAAATTCGACGGGCCCCGGGGATTGAAGGTGCTCTGGCCCGAGAGGTTCTCCCCCGCCTGGCCCGGAGTGATGCCCGGCGCCAAGTAGACCAGTTGCGTGAACAGGCGACCGTTGAGCGGCAACTCCCGGATGGCCCTTTCTTCGATGACCTCTCCCAGTTCCGCGCTCTCGGAGCGTACCAGCGGCGCTGCCGCGACCACGTCCACAGTCTCGGTGAGTTGTCCCACTTCCAGCGTGATGTCCACCCGCGCCCGCTGGTCCACTTGCAGGAGGATCCCGGAGCGCACCTGTCGCTTGAAGCCAGGTTTCTCGACGGTTACCGAGTAGGTGCCGGGTGAAAGGAACGGCGCGTGGTAGGCGCCGGTCTCGTCGGTGACGAATTGCAGGGACGTGCCCTTGTTGGTCTCGGTGATGGTAATCTGGGCGGCCGGAACGGCGGCTCCGGTGGAGTCGCGAACCGTCCCCAGGATGGTGCCGGTGGTGACCTGCGCGCCCGCCGGCGCGCACACCAATACCGCGACCACGATCAGAGTGCGGAACCTCATTTCGACCCTCCTCGAACCCGATCGCTGAAGGAAGTATACTCCCGCGATTCTCCGGGCTTCAAGGCCGTCGGTGGCCTGCGCGGTTGGCCGGCCTGCTGAGAGATAATGAGGGAAGTCACTGCGATGCGTTTTTCCTGCCTCAAGGTGGCGGCCATCGTTGCCTCGACGATGTCTTGCGCCCCGCTGTTTGCCTCCGAGGCCGTGCCGCCCGCCGGGGCTGTTCCTATCTTGAAGGTTGCGGAAATCCGTCCCGGCATGAAAGGGACGGCTTGGACCGCGTTCCGCGGCAGTACGCCCGAGCCGATCCCTGTCGAGATCATCGGTCTTTGGCGGAACGCCTGGGGGCCGGGCCAGGACGTGATTCTGGCGCGCATGGGCGGGGAAGCCGCGCGCACCAACGTCGCCGGCGGAATGAGCGGGAGCCCGGTCTACGTGGATGGCAGGCTCGTGGGCGCGGTGTCGCTCAGGCTTAGCGTGTTTTCTCCGGACGCCATCTGCGGTATCACGCCGATCGAACTGATGCTCGAAATAGGCGAGTTCGAGTCCGGCGTTCCCGCCGATCTGCGTGCACCGGGGACGAGCGTGGCCAGCCTGCCGTTGCCGCTGCCGCCGGAACTTCTGGCCGGAGCACTGCGCCCGACGGCCGTGACGGCCTCTTCGGCCGCGGCCTTGACGCCCATCCGCACGCCCCTCAACTTCGCCGGTTTCGATCCGGCGGTTCTGCGGGAATTCGCGCCGGCATTCGAGCCGTTGGGCGTCGGCCCGGTCCAGGGCGGAGCTGCGGGCACGGGCTTCGGGCCGCGTCCTGCTCCCGGCTGGGAGCGCGCGCTGCGCCCCGGAGAGCCCGTAGCCGCCGTGCTCGTCACTGGCGACATGTCCGTTTCCGGCCTCGGCACGGTGACCTACAACGACGGTCGTCGGGTGCTCGCCTTCGGCCACTCGTTCTTCAATTTGGGACCGGTGGACATGCCGATGGCGCGCGCCGAGGTCCTTTTCACGCACGCCTCCGCGTTCCAGCCCAACAAGTTCGCCAATGCCGCCGAGATCGTGGGCGCGCTCAGGCAGGACCGGCACAGCGGGCTGCTCGGCGTGCTCGGCGCGGAAGCCCGTATGGTCCCGGTGAGCCTCACCGTACGGTCGCTCGGCGAGGGGAGGCAGGTGCGTCGCGAGCGCACGTTCCGTTTTCACGTCTTCGTGCACCAGAGGTGGACCCCGTACCTGATGATGGTCACCCTGTTCAACTCGGTCTCCAGCCTCAACGAATTCATGGAGGAGTCCACCTTCCGGTTGAGCGGCAAGGTCGAATTGGAGGGCCAGCCCAATCTGGAGCTGAACACGATGCAGGCGCCCGGCGAGCTGCCCGTGCCGGCGCCCATGTTGCTGGCTGGCTGGTGGGGAGACAAGTTCAACCGGCTTTTCCTCAACGCCGTGAAAACCCCGCGACTCAAGAGCGTCAACGCCTTGGTGGAGCTGTTGCCAGAGCGCCGCGTCGCGACGATCGAAGGGGCGTGGATCCCGGCGAACGAGGTCGAGCCGGGCGACGAGGTCCCGGTACGGGTCTTCCTGCGGCTGTACCGCGGGGCGCGGATCGAGCGCGAGTTCAAGATCCGCATCCCTCCGGGTTTGGCTCGCGGCGAGCACCGCATCCTGCTGAGCGATGCGGACACGATCAACCGCATCGAGACCTCGGCAGGCTTCATGAACCGCTTCATTGACCTGCCCCAGGCCGTTTCGCTCATCAATCGCGAGCGCAGCAACAACTGCCTCTACGTCTCGCTCGTACAGGCGCGCCCCACGTTCTTCTACGACGACAAGACGCTGCCCAGCCTGCCCGGTTCGGCGGCCAATCTCATGCAAACCGCGCGTGCGGCGGCGCGCGCGTTGCCTTCCTCGGCCGAGAGCGCGGTCGAGCAGACCGTCATCCCGTTCGACTTCATCGTGAACGGGTCCCACGCCTTGAAGATTCAGGTTCGCTAGTGCTTGGCCGCCTGCTTGCCGCCGCCTGGATTCTCCTGGCCCCCGCCTCGGAGGCGGTAGAAACCCGTTGGTGGACGCACCGGGAGTACGCCGATTACGAGCGCGCGCGTCTCGACAAGCTCTCGCTCGCCAGTGACGGCACGCTCACCCTGGCGCCCACGCTGCGCCTGCTGCTGGACTCTTCGAGCACTTACCTGTGGGCGCTCGCCGAGGATGCGCAGGGCAACCTGTACGCGGCCGGAGGAGGCCCAGGCGCTCCCGGGGCCCGAATCCACCTCATACCTGCGAAGGGCCAGCCCAGGGTCGTGGCGGAGATCGAGGCTCTGGAGGTTCACGCACTCGCCTTCGACCCGCAGGGGCGCCTCTATGCGGCGACCTCGCCCGACGGCCGTGTCTATCGCATTGCGCCCAGTGGCGGCGCCGAGCCCTACTACGATCCGAGGGCCAAGTACATCTGGGACATGGCCTTCGACCGGGAAGGGCGACTCTACGTGGCCACGGGCGACCGCGGCGAGATCCACCGCGTGCTGCCGGGCGGCGCGGGCTCGGTTTTCTATCGCGTGCCCGACACGCACGCGCGCTCGCTCGCGCTGGACGCGCGCGGCAACCTGCTGGTGGGGACCGAGCCCGGGGGGCTCGTCCTGAGGGTTTCTCCGAAAGGCGAGGGTTTCGTTCTCTTCCAAGCGTCCAGACGCGAGATCACGGCCCTCGCCGTGGCGGCTGACGGGGTCATCTACGCCGCCGGAGTGGGGACCAAGCAACCCGCCCCTTCCGCCCCGCCGGCGCCGGCTCCCGCTGCCACACCGCAACCCAGTCCGCTGCCCACGCTTCTTTCTCCGCAACAGCAAACGCGCCCTCAACCCACGCCGTCCCCGCTTCCGCCTTTGGCGACGGCCGCCGCGCCCGTCACTGGCGGAAGCGAGATCTACCGCATCGAGCCCGACGGCTTCCCGCGCAGGATTTGGAGCCACGCGCAGGATATCGTCTACGCACTCGTCCTCGACGCCGAGGGTCGCCTGCTGGTAGGCACGGGCAACAGGGGGGTGATCTATCGGCTCGATTCCGCACACCGGTGGACTTCCCTGCTGACGCTGCCCTCGACGCAGGTCACGCGGCTGCTCGCCGGACGTGGGGGCGTCGTCTACGCTGCCACGGGCAACATCGGCCAGGTGTATCGCTTCGGACCGGGCCGCGAGGCAGAAGGCAGCGTCGAGAGCGATCCCCTCGACGCCGGCATGTTCTCTTACTGGGGCCGGCTCCAGTGGCGGGGCGCAGAGAACGGCGGCCAGATTCTGCTTGCGACGCGCAGCGGCAACCTCGAGCGGCCCCAGCAGGACTGGAGTCCCTACTCGGAGCCCTTCCGCGGCTCTGCCGGTGCGGTGAGCTCTCCTCCAGCGAGATTCCTGCAATGGCGGGCCGTACTACGGGCCGCGCCCGACGGCCGATCGCCCGAGCTGCGTGCGGTCGAGATCGCCTGGCGGCAACGCAATGTCGCGCCCCAGATCACGCAGGTCGAGATTGCGCCCGCCAACTACCGCGTGCCGCCCCCTTCGCTGTCCCTGTCCACCTCGCAGTCGCTCACGCTTCCGCCGCTCGGACAGCGCGGGCGGCCTTCCACGCCCGCGGCGAGCTCGGAGTCCTCCAGCCTCACGCTGAATTACGCGGCCGGCTTCCGCACCGTGCGCTGGGCGGCGAGCGACGACAATGGCGACGAGCTCGTCTATCGCGTCGAGATCCGCGGTGCGCGTGAATCCGAATGGAAGCTGCTGCGCGACAGGGTGCGGGAAAGACACCTCAGTTGGGATACGACGGCTTTCGCCGATGGCGAATACCTGGTTCGCATCGTGGCCTCCGACGCGCCGGACAACGCCGCCGGGGAAGCGCTCACGGCGGAACTGGTGAGCGACCCGTTCCTGATTGACAACACCGGTCCGGAGATCCTGCAGCTGGAAGCTGCGCTCGAGGGAAACGCCATACGCTTGCGTTTCCGCGCACGCGATGCAGTGAGCACGATCAGCCAGGCCGAATGCTCGATCAACGGAGGCGAGTGGATCCGGTTGGAGCCCGTGGACCGGATCGCGGACTCCCAGCTCGAGGCGTACGACGTGGTGGTGCCCGGGGTTGAGGGACGCGAGTTCGCCATCGCCGTCCGCGTCACCGACGAACACGACAACCAGGCGGTGGCCAGGACCGTACTGGTGCGCTGAGGCGACGCGCGCAAGTAGTATACTCGGCGTTCATGACGGCGCTTCCCCTGCTGCTCAAGCTGGTGCTGGCCCTGCTCGTGGTCACGGCGGGCGTCTATGACGTGCTCTGGCGGCGTATTCCCAACTGGCTCGTCCTGCCCGGGTTCCTGCTGGGGCTGGGATTGAATGCGCTGCTCGGCGCCGATTACGCGCCCGGGCTCAAGCAGGCCGGGCTCGGGGCGGCCCTGGCCTTCCTGATCTACTTCCCGCTGTATCTGTTGGGTGGCATGGGCGCTGGCGATGTCAAACTCATGACCGCCATCGGCGCGATCGTGGGTTGGAAGAACTGGCTGATCATATTCATTTTCTCTGGTATTCTGGGAGGCGTCATCGCGCTGGCCATCGTCCTGAGCAAGGGCCGGCTGCGGCAGACCTTCTGGAATTTGGGCTTCATCCTCTGGGAGATTGCACACTTGAGGTCGCCGCGACGCGCGAGCGCGGAGTTCGACGTCAGCAGCGGCAAGGGGATGACCATGCCCCATGGCGCAGTGGTGGCCTTGGGCTGCCTGTTCTTCCTCGGCGGCGGATTCCTCATCGGGGCCTGAGCTCAGCCCTTTCACTCTTTTTCGAGCACCGCAAGCCACATCGCGCCTTCCCGGAAACGAGCCGTGGTCTTGAGCCTGAGCATGTCTGCGGCCAGTTCCGGATCGGCGTCGCTTTCGAATCCGTAGTAGCGGGAGCGCAGGCTGGCCAGTGCGGGAAACCATTCGTAGAGCGGCCCCGGGTTCCAGTCCCGCAGGTAAAGGACCACCACGTCGAAGTCCGATGCCCTCAGTCCGGCGAGCGTGCGGCGAGTGAAATCCGGGATCTGGCGCACGCGCAGCCCCTGGCGCACGTAACCGAAATCCGCCGAGCGGAGGGCTTCCGACAGCGGCCAGGTCGTCGCCACCACGCGCCCCGCGGCGTGCTGCTCCAGGTACTGCGCCGCCTGTTGGTGCAGTCTGACGAAACGGACCATCGCCAGATTGTTTTCTAAGGGAGCAGGCAGCGGACGCGACCAGAACAGGCAAAGGACCATGCCCGCCAGCGTCGCGACTTCCAGCCAGCGCCGGCGCGCAGCCGGATGCAGGGACCAGCCCGCCGCCATGGCCGCGTACATCAGGGGAAGCACCGGCAGCAGATAGCGCTCCAGCGTGGCCCCGCCCAGGACGGTCACTGCGAGGACGTGCGCCACGGCCACCCAGGCGGTGATGCGCCAGGGCCGCTCCGCGTACAGACGACGCCAGCGCCAGGCTGAAACAACGCCCACCCAGCCGAAAAAGTGGAATTGGTCCACGAACAGGAAGAACAACCGCCGCAGGAAGGCGAGCGCCAGCCTGAAAGGGTGCAGCGGATACAGCAGGTTGTAGCGTTCGAACTCGGGGTTGCCCAGCCAGTGGCCGGTGGAAGCGGCGAGTGCCGCCAGCCAGCTTCCCAACACGATCAGGGGCGCGGCGAACCAGGCCGCCTCGCGCCTCTGACCCTCCCTCCACAACCAGGCCCCCAGCACCAACGGCACGACGACGCCCGTCTCCTTGAACAGCACCAGGAGCATGGACGTCAGCGCAGCCCGCCGGTAGCGTCCCCCAAGGAACTCGACGAGCGTCCACACGGTCAGCAGCGTCGCAGGCAGATCGAGCTGCGCCAGCAGGGACTGCGTGTAGAACAGCGGGGAAAAGATCAACAGGGTGACGGCGGAGAAAGCGGGCGCGCCGGGCAGGCCGCGGCACAGCCGGATGGCCAGCAAGAAGCTCGCCGTGGCCGTCATGCCTGCCAACACCAGCATCGTGATGCGCGTCGCCGGGACCGAGTACCCGGTGACGGTCCACACCGCAGCCAGAAGCGCCGGCAAGCCGGGCGGGTGGACGTTGGGTTGCGTGCTCCGGGGAATCCAGCGGCCTTCGCGCCAGAGGTCCAGAGCCGCCGGGACGAACTGCCCCATCTCGTCCCAGAAGAGGGGCAGATCCAGGTAGGGCAAGTGAATGAGCACGACGATCAGCGTGAAAGCGGCTCCGAACCAGCAGAGCCCGCGGGTGCTCGCAGGCGCCAGATGGGCAGCGCAGGACAAGGCCTATTGGATGACGCCGCTGGTCTGCGGCTC
>JANXAE010000052.1 GCA_025062235.1 Bryobacteraceae bacterium | reverse complement strand
TTGTGCACCAGCAGGTCGTCCACGAACCCGCCGTGCTCGTAAAGCATCGCCGAGTACTGCGCCTGACCGGTCGCCAGCCGCCCGGCGTCGTTGGTCGTCACGTAGTTGACGAGCGCCAAGGCTTCCGGACCGCGGATTTCGATTTCTCCCATGTGACTGACATCGAAGATACCGACGGCGCGCCGCACGGCCAGGTGTTCCTCGACGATGCCGGCGTACTGCACGGGCATCTCCCAGCCGGCGAATTCCACCATGCGCGCGCCCAGATCACGGTGCAACTCGTAAAGCGGCGTGCGCCTCGGCTCCCCGCCCGCGCTCATCAAACCTGAAGGCTAACAAGGCCCGCGCGAAGCTGTCAATCAAGGCCCGCCGTCCGCGTTGGCTCCCGGCGCACGCATCCCGGTGCCCGCGGCAACGCCGTTCTCGCGGCGTTCTGGAAAGGACAGCCTATTGCGGGGGAAGTGTGTAAATCCTCACCAAGCGAGCGTACCGGCTGCGATTGGGCCCGATCCGGTCGTGAGCCAGGTTGGGCAGGTAGACCTGCTCCAATCCGCCCGCCTTGTGAAATAGCGGACTGGCCAACCCTACCCAGGCGTAGACCGGTTCCATGAGCTCGATTTCGACCACCAAGGTGCGCAGGCCGGCGGCGGACTTGGGCATCGCCTGGCCCTGCTGCCATCGCGCCCGCAGTTCGCGCGCCGATTCGCTGTCGCTCAGCAGCCTCTCGAAAACCGCCCGCCTCATCCACCAGACGCGGGTGAAAATGTCCGAAATCGGGGCGTGCTGGTAGTCCAGCCGGATCAACCTCGTGCCTGCCGGCAGCAACTCCTTCCTCGGCTCGCCGACGAATGACAAGCCCACGTCGTAAGGCGACACGCGGCGCGAGATGGGATATCGCACATCGTGAAAGCTGTATTCCTCGTTCAGATACATCCCCGGCTCCTCTCAGCCAAGCTTTTCGTTTCCATACCTCAGTCCCTTCCGGCCTGTCAACATTGCCTCACCGAGAGGTGGCGTTGCCGTGCGGCGGCCGCCGGCGGGGCCGTTCCCCGCGCCCACGGGGCAAGTTCCCGCGTCGAAGCCTGGCTCGGCTGCATTCATGCCCGCGCTCCGCATCCGGCTCAGCCCCCGCGGGCGGCGCACGCGCCGCCCGGATCAGGCCGCGTAGCCCATGCGAGCCTGGTTTCGGCGCTGCGGACCGGCCCGAAGAACAGCTCCTGCGGGCCGTATCCCGCAGGCCGGCCACCGCTTACGCAGCGACGGAAACGCGGCACGCCGCTGTCCGGAAACTCCAACCCGTGCAGAATGCGCAAACGCCCCCCATCGCGCGACCATGAGATTCTTCGAACCCGAGCGCCGCCCCGGACAGCGAGACGACCGGGCTCAGCTGGCGGACCAAGCCTGCTGCGCGACCACACCGGAGGCGGAACGCTTCGGGGCGGCCGAGCCCACGCTGCCGCAAGTCAACCCGCGCGGGCTCGCCTCGCGCGTGTCGGTGGCTCCTGGTACGTTGCGCCGAGTCTGCGCCGGCTCCAACCCGCTCGCAGCCAGGTTTCCGGGCAACGCATCCGTTCGCGCTCGGCTTGCTGGGGCGGTACTGTCCTGAGAGCGTCCGCCCGGCGCAAGAAGAAGCGGTCCTACCCCGCCGGCTCCAGTTCGATCCGCTTGGCGGCGGCGTCCATCGCGACGATGCGGAAGCTTCGTACTTGCCCGCTGCGCAGCGGCTCGATTGCGGACGCTGGCGCGCGACCCTGCTTCCATTTGGCCGCCAGCATCGCCGTCAAGGCGCTCAAGTCCGCGGGCCCCGGAGCGGGCGTTGCCGTGGTCCCGCCGAAGGAGACCGGACGGCACTCCGCGAACACCCGATCCGCCACCTCCACGCGCGCGCGGCCGTCGCGCACGACCTCGACCACGCGGCCGGTTACCACGTCGCCGACACGATGCTCGGCGATGTATTCATCGGTCGTAGTCGGCTGGAGCTGCTTCATCCCCAACCGTAGCCGCCGGCGCTGACGGTCAATCTCGAGCACCTGCGCACGCACTGGATCCCCTTCCCTCAAGACCTCCCGGGGATGCTCCAGCCGCCTCTCGGCGCTGATGTCGCCAATGTGGATCATCCCTTCGACGCCCTCGGCGATCTCGACGAACGCGCCGAACTTCGCCAGGCTGATGACTCGGCCCTGGACCACGCTGCCCACGGGATAGTCCTGCTCGACGCGGTCCCAGGGATCCCCGAGCGCCTGTTTCAGACTGAGCGAAATGCGTTTCTCGGCGGCGCTGACCGCCGTCACCACGACCTCCACGCTTTCGCCGGCCTTCAGCACGTCGGAGGGTTTGCGCGCTTTTTTCGACCAGGAGAGATCCGAAAGATGGATCAGGCCTTCCACGCCGGGCTCCAACTCGACGAACGCGCCGAAATCCGCCAACCGGGTGACCGTGCCGCGCACTCGATCGCCCGGCTTGTACTTGTCCTCGACGAGCGACCACGGTTCCGGCGTGAGCTGCTTGAGGCCGAGCGCGATCCGGCGCGCTTCGGGATCGACCTTGAGGACTTTCACTTCGATCTGCTGGCCTGGCTGAACCACGTCGGAGGGCTTGCGCACGCGGCCCCAGGACATGTCGGTGACATGCAGCAAGCCGTCCACTCCGCCCAGATCCACGAACGCGCCGAAGTCGGTCACGCTGCGCACCGTACCGCGAACGACGGCGCCTTCCTGGATGGCTTCGAACGCCTGCCGGCGCGCGCGCTCCTGCTCTTCCTCGAGAACGATGCGGCGGTCCACCACCACGTCCTCGCGGGCTACATCGAGCTCGATGATCTTGCAGGTGATCTCCTGCCCTACCAGAGCCTCGATCTGGGCCGGATCCTTCACGCCGCTGCGCGAAGCTGGCAGGAAGGCCCGCACGCCGATATCCACGCTGAAGCCGCCCTTGACTTGACCTGTCACTATGCCCGCGATGGTGCGCTTTTCGCGGAAGGCCTGCTCCAGCGCAGCCCAGTCCCTTGGCCGCTCGACTTTGATCAAGGAAAGCAGGTAGTAGCCTTCCGGGTCGCGGCCGCGAATGCCTACACGGAGCTGACGGCCCGGTTCGACAGCGAGCTTGCCCGCCCGGTCGAGCAATTCCGGGAGGGGTAATACACCTTCGGTCTTGAGGCCCACGTCTACGAAGACCTGATCGCCCGCGATCGCGACGATGACACCCAGGCGGCCTTCGCCGCCCTCCTCAGGGACGTGCCGGTGACTGTGTTCGAACTCGCTCAGAATCTCGCCGAACGAGCTTTCGTCGGGTTGAGAGACGGTCGTTTCCTGTTCCGGGATTTCCGTGTCGGAGTGGCGCATGAGGCTGGTCAGAGGACTATTCTGACACAACCGGAAGCCCACCGTTTTCGGAGTTGCATCTCTTCTGCCAGACCGGGTAAATACCGAGTGTTATAGCCGCTCGGGGCGGTAGGGGCTTCTTGTCGCCGAAACGGTTCCTCAGCAACCCGGGAAGGAGATCCTTGATGCCGAGGGCCACGAACGTTGCCATGTGCTCGTTGTCTGTCAGCTTCGTGCTGTCCTGCGTTGCGGCAACTCTGCCCGCAGCCGGTGCCGAGACGGCCCGCTTGTACTGGATCCTGCTCGCCTCGCAGCCGCAGGAAGAGATCGTGCGCCGCGTCGAGCGCTCCGCCGAACTTCAGCTCAGCCTGTTCGAAGGTCGCCTGCGCGCCGCTGAGCAGGCAGCCTCGGCGGATGCGGCCCGCCTGGAACTCGCTCATCGGCAGTGGATCGAGGCGCAACGCGAGGTGCGCGCCGCCGCGTTCGCTGAGATCGAGCGCGCGCTGGCGCCCGAGCAGGAGGCCGTGCGCGCCCGCGTCGAAGCGCTGGGCGGCCGTGTGCAACGACGATATCTCTCGATCAATCTGTTGCTCGCCGAGTTGACGCCCTCGGCGGCCGAAGAACTGGCCCGCGACGAGCGCGTCGCCCGGGTGTGGCTCGATCCCGGCCCACAGGATTTGGGGCCCGCGCCCGGCGATGACGCCGCGAAAACCGAGGGCGAGTCCCGCCACTCCGCCGCGGAAGTTCTCCAAACCGCCCAGGCTGTTCCGTTGCCGCTGGCGATTGGGGCCGGCCCGCTCTGGGATCAGGGCATCAACGGCCGGGGCGAATGGATCGCACTGATGGGCCCTGGCGTCAACGTCAGTCACCCGATGTTCCGCGGTCTGCGCATCGAAGGCGAGGCGTTCCTGCGCGGGGCGCAGGGCGTCTCCGGTTTCGCGGACGATACCTCCTATGGAGTGGACCGGATTGGAACCGGCACGGCGTTGGCCTCGCTGCTTGTAGGCCAGGGCATGGCGGGCGGTTGGGAACACTATCGCGGCATCGCCTGGGGTGCGGCCGGCTTGCTGGTGTTGAAGTCGAGCTACCGAAGACTGCGACCCGACACGCAAACCTACACCGAGTTTTTCGTACTGTCCGACGCACTCGATGCCTGGGAATGGCTGGTGAGCCGCCGGCCGGAAATCAAGATCGTCGCGGCGCCGAATCCATCTTTTTCCGAACATTTTGCCACCGCCTTCGGTCTTTTCGTGCCCATGCGAACAGGCCGCATTGCGGAAGCCCAGCAGACTCGGCCCAACCGCGAATCCGAGATCGCCGCCACCCCGGTCCCCGATAACGAGGGCGGCAGCCCCAGCCTGTTGACGGTGGCCACCACCGATCATCGCAACACGGTGGATCCCGCCGATGACGCCATCAGCCCATTCAGCGCTCGGGGACCGACGACGGACGGGCGGCGGAAGCCCGACGTCGCGGCGCCCGGCACCAATTTCTGGGGCGCACGCCACGATGGCGACACCTTGGTGAAATTCGACAACGTGACGCGCCCTGCTGCGGATCTGATCGCCGGCGCCGGCGCTCTGTTGCGCCAGGCGGGGGTCCAGAATGCCACGGCCCTCAAGGCGCTGTTCATCAACACGGCCTCGCGCTCCCAGTGGGACAAGGAATGGGGCTGGGGCTCGGTCGACCTGCAACGCGCCTACGCCCAGCGCCGTGCCGTCGTCACGGGCGAAGTGGCCTCGGGCGCCTCGGCTTATTACCGGTTCACGGCGCAGGGCCAGACTTCCGCGACCCTGGCATGGACCCGGCGCATTGACCGCGGCACGACGAGCGATGCGAACTGGCCCGGCTGCCAGGCCAACCTGGATTTGCGCCTGTATCAAGACGCCACGGGCGGCCTGCTGGGCGCTTCCTCCACCCCCAACGACAGCGTCGAGCGAGTGATCGTCAACGCTTCCGGCTCCGTGATTGCCCGGGTCTCGTACACAGGGCCGGCTTGTCGCGCTTCGGAGCCTTTCGCCCTCGCCGTCAGTTCCGACACGCCGCCCTCCCGGCTCAGCGGTCCCACGCTGGCCTCCTCGTGCTCCGAGCCGCCGCAAGTGGTCGCAGGCCAGCCCTTCACGATCACCTGTACGCTCCGGAACACGGGAGACCTCGGAGTGACCAGCGCCAATGCCACGCTGCAACTCGGCGGCGCTTCCGTCGCCCAAATCGGCTTCGGCAACATTGCCGCGGGCGCTAGCAGCGTGCGCTCCGTGACCGTGAACGCCCCGGCTGCGGCGGGCAGGACAGCGTGGCGGCTGGACGTCACGGCCATGCTCTTCGATGAGCAGCGCACGGCGGCAGCCTCCGGCTCGCTCGATGTGGTCGCCGCGGGCACGGCCACACGCCCCGTGCTGGCCATCACGCCGGCACAAATCTTCGTTCAGGCGCGCGCCACGGACGCGCCGGTCACGCGCACCGTTCGCATCAGCAACAGCGGGACGGGAAGCTTGAGCTGGACCGCTAGCGCGAGCCACGCCTGGTTGCAAATTTCGCCTGCCTCCGGCTCTGGCCCAGCCGATCTCGCCGTGACCGTCCAGCCGGCGTCCCTGCCCGCCGGCATCAGCGTCGGTTTCGTGACAATAAGTGTAGCCGGGCTGCCTGCTCAGTCCCTGACGGTCTTTGCAGAACTCATCGGACCGCCCGCCGCCCCCGGCCCCTCGATCACCTCGGTCGTGAACGGCGCCAGCTTCACCGAAGGCTTCGCGCCTGCTTCCTGGGTTACCATCCGCGGCTCGCGCCTTGCACCCACGACGCGCATTTGGCGGGCCGAGGATTTCGTCGCCGGGCAGTTGCCCACCAATCTCGACGGCGTGCGCGTCAACATCGGAGGGAGGGCAGCACCCGTCTACTACATCAGCCCGGAACAGCTCAACGTGCTCGCGCCCGACGACGATGCCGAGGGCCCGGTGCAGATCGAGGTCATCACTTCCGAAGGCCGCGCCGTCACCATCGCCGAGCGACGCCGGGTGGCGCCCGGTATCTTCACCTATTCGGCTGGCGGCCGAAGCTTCGTCGCTGCCGTACACGCGGGCTATCCGGTGGAATCCAAACGCGGCATTCTCGTTGCTCCGGAGGGGATCATTCCAGGCTATCCGACCTTGCCCGCAACGCCTGGCGACTACATCCAGCTCTATGTGACGGGTCTCGGTCTGAACCTGAACCCGCGACCGACCTTCGGACGCGTGTTCGAAGGGGCACCAGAGTTGCTGGACGAGGTCCGTGTCTGGATCGGCGGGCAACCTGTTACGGTGCAGTGGAAGGGCTTGGTCGGCCCGGGGCTCTATCAGATCAACTTCGTGACGCCCGAGCTGCCGGGGGGCGAGTATCCCGTCGAGATCCAAGTGGGCGGCTCGCCGCGCGTACGCAGCGGCGGGTCGTTGCCGGTCGCTCGATAACGGTTCTCTCAGTCACGCCGGCTGCCACCAGGCGAGCGGGGGAACTTGGGATCCGTCTTGATGCGGTTGATCTCCTCGACCATCCGCTCGGTGTGACCGGCCAGCCGCAAGAATAGCTGGTACGCATCGAGAGCATCTTCGCCCGCGCCGTCGAAACGCGCACGGAGCGGGTCCTCCGTGGTCGCGATATAGGCGATGGTGCGATCGCGCCGCTGGCGGAAGGCTTGGGCGGCATCCTCGGGCAGGGCAAAGCGGCCGCGCGGCGAAAGCGCAGCCCCGCCCAGCGCGGGTGCACGTGCCGGGTCCGCTGCCTGCCGATACACGGCGTCGTCCTCCGGGACCGGCTTGCGGTCCGTCTGGGCGGGATCCTGCAAGAGCTGTCGGACTTTCTCGGTGATGAAATCCTCGGCCAGCACGATGTGCTCGACGCACTCGGCGATCGAGCGACGATCGGGCGCAGGCTTGAACTTCCATTGCGCCGGGCTCACGTCCTGCACTGCGTCCAGCAGCATCTTGCGCGTGGCGTGCAACTGGCTCATGGCGTAATCCCGCTCGCCTCGGCTCAGCGATTGCGAACACAGCACGGCGGGTGCGACGAGAGAAAAGATGAGGCGCAGCTTCATCCCACCTAAAATTCTGCCCAAAGCCGGCCGATAAAGCAAAGGGCACTGGCGTCGTCGGAGCGCGCCCCAGCAGCCACTACCCGACGGCGCCCGGGCGCTTCTCCAAGGAACGGAAAGAGCAAGGAGCAGGGAGACACCCGAATGGCCAGCGCCGGTCAACCCCTCGGCATGAGCCCCGTGGAAGTTGCAGCAGCCATCCGCCGAACTCGGTTGGCCGGGCCCACCGAAACGGCGACCATCTTGATCGCGGATCCCCATGAGATCAACCGGCGGATTCTGCGCGGCATCCTGCGCTCGGAGCCCTATCGCGTCCTGGAAGCCACCCATCATGAAGACGCCCTGCGCCTCCTCAATCAGGAAAAGATTGACCTGATCGTCCTTGACCTCATGCTTCCGGAAATTGGCGCCCCCGAGTTCTGCCGCCGCGTCAAGCTGCAACGGCACACACGCCTCGTCCCGTTGCTCGTGATCACCAGCGTCCAGGGCGTGGAAAACGAAATCGCCGGCCTGGAATCGGGGGCCGACGAATTCCTCACCAAGCCGCTGCACCCTGCCGTGGTCCGCACGCGCATCGCAGCCATGCTGCGGCAAAAAGCCGCCATTGACTCGCTCGAGGAGGCCGAAGGCATCCTCTTCGCCTTGGCTCAGGCCATCGAGCAGCGCGACACCTGCACTGGTCTGCACTGCGAGCGCCTGGCACTGATCAGCGTAACGATCGGGCAATGCCTGGGCCTCGAACAGCCCCAACTGGTGGCGCTATACCGCGGAGGCTTCTTGCACGACATCGGCAAGGTCAGCGTGCCCGACGCCATTCTCCGCAAGCCGGGACCCTTGACCGAGGAGGAATGGCGTATCATGCGCGCCCACACCGTGCACGGGGAAGCGATCTGCCGCCCCCTGAAAACATTGGCGCCAGTGCTGCCCATCGTCCGCCACCACCACGAACGCTGGGACGGCTCCGGCTACCCCGATGGCCTGCGCGGCGAGCAGATCCCCCTGCTCGCGCGCATCCTGCAAATCGCCGACATCTTCGACGCGCTCACATCGGAGCGGCCTTACAAGCCTGCACTGTCCTGGCAGGAGGCTGTGGCCATCCTCGAAGAGGAGACCCGCCGGGGTTGGCGTGACCCGCACTTGGTCGCTGTTTTCCGCGCCATCTGCGAAGGCAAGACGCAGTTGCCCCGTGGGCAGTGCCTGAACCTCGAGCCCGACGCCGTCCGGGCCTCGCTCGAGAACATGCGCGTCGCCCTTTTGCAGTGATTCGCCGCAGTCGCCTGCCGTCGTCCAAGACGGCCTGCGGAAGCCCGCGGCGGCGAACGGGACCGCGACTGCTGGTGCTCGCGGGCGGCTGGTGCGCACCGCGGCTCGCCGATTAAAATGAAACAACCGGGAGATCGCGGAGCCGTCCACCAGTCGCCATCGCCGGCAACCCCGCAACCAGGCGTGGATCCGTCGGCCCCGCCAAGAGCTCTTCCGTACCCCGCGCTCAATTGAATGACCAGGTCTCTGTGCGCACCTGAAGGGGAGAATTCCATGACTGCGGCCTTTCTGACTCTAGGGCGAACGCTCGAATCGCTCGCAATCGTCAAACCCGCAACATGTCACAACTTTGCGGTGTTCCCCTCTCGGGACTTGACCCGGACGACTCGCCCGCATAGCTGCTGCTCGAGGAGGCGCTCGAGCACCGACACGTGACCGTGACCGAAATTTCCGAACAAGGAAACGTCCCCGAGATCGTCGTCGTGAACTCGGCCCCTCAGCCGGTGCTCATCCTGGACGGCGAGGAACTGCTGGGCGCCAAGCAGAACCGCATCGTCAACCTGACGATTATGGTGCCCCCGCGAACCACCTTGCGCATCCCGGTCAGTTGTGTCGAGGCCAGGCGCTGGCATGCCGAATCGCGTGTGTTCAGAAGCTCGCCTTACCTCCAGTACCCGTCCGCCCGTGCGGCTAAGCTCAGGGCTGTGAGTTGCGAAATGCGGGTGAGCGGACGCCGGCGCTCCGATCAGGCGGCGATCTGGGCCGACATCGAGCCGAAAGCCTCCCGCCTGGGCGTTCGCTCGCCGACGAGCGCCATGCGGGACCTTTACGATCGACACCTGCCCCGCCTCGAAGATTACGCCGGCGCCCAAACTTTCACGGCCAATCAGCGCGGCGCCATATTCGCCGTAGATGGAAAGGTTCGCGGCCTCGAACTCTTCAATCACCCCGCCACCCTGCGCAGGCTTCTTCCCAAACTGATTCGCAGCTACGCGCTGGATGCCCTGGACAGCTTCCAACCGCGCGCGGCAGCCCTCCGGCTCGCGGCGGCTGCGGCTTTCCTTCGCTTGCTCGTGCGGATCCGTGTTCACGAAGAGCCGGCGCTCGGATTCGGTACGGACCTGCGACTGGAATCACGCACCGTCGTGGCCGGAGCGCTCGTCGCCCTGGGTGGGCTCGTGCATTTGTGCGCCTTCCGATTTTCGAAAGCTGCGTGGGGCGGCGGCTTTATCCACTGGCGGAGCCGTTACCACTGAGGCCCGCAGGTGCGGCTGTGCGCGGCCGCGCCCCTCTGCGCAATCAGGCCCTGGCCAGCTCGGCGGCGTACGCCCGGATCTTGCGGATGGCCTCGGCGATCTGTTCCATGTCCCGCCGCGTACCCAGCAGCATGTTCTGCGTGAACCAGACCGCCTCCTCGCACAGCCGGTCGTTCTCCGGGCACTGGTTGCGCTCCTCCCACTGCCGCAGCCGCTCCGGCGGGCAGACCGCACCGAAAGCGCTCCAGGTGAGGATTTCACGGACCGCCTTCTTCGAACCTGAAACGAGCGCTGCCGCACTCAGCCCGAACGCAGTAACAAGATCCGAAAGTAGAATGCCAAAGGTTTCGAGACGCAGCCACCGGAAAGCCCTCGAAGCTGCTGCCGGAAGCTGAGCCGCGCGCCCCGAGGCCGGTTCCTGGCAAGCCGGGCCGACCCAGGCAAGGATGAGTGCTTCCCCATGAGACAAGGGCACACCCTCAAGGAACTGATCTTCTGGCACATCTACGATTGCCGGCAGTGCCCGCGGCGTGAACTGGGCGGTCGCTTCGGCCTCAGCGGCGCCACGATCTCCCGCGCGATCACGTTGCTGTTCAAAGAAGAACTCATCGCCGAAAAGCCTTCCGGCAACGCCCGGCCGGGTCGCAGGCCGCAGATCTTGCAAGTCAATCCCGAACCGGCGAACTTTGTTGGACCGGAGATCGATCTGGACGGGTGGTCGCGGCGGTGACCAACATGTCCGGAACCCTGCTGGGCCGCGGCTCCGTGCGCTGCGACGCCGAACGCGGCCCCGAAGAGGTGCTCGCCGCCAGCCAGATAAGCTGCCGCGCGATGTTCCGCTCGAAGCCTGCCTCGGTGTCGAACCGGCGCTCGACGGTTCTCTCCTTCTTCGGCAACGGAATATCTTTCAGATCGCCGAAAAAGGTCGAATTTCCGAAGTCCAGCGGCTGGCCGGCCTGCCCCGTGGCGATCCCCTGAATCTGCCAGCCGCTGATCAGATGTCCGGTTACCCTGCGGGCGTCGGCGCCGAACCGCCGGCCGCGGCCGATGGGAGCGCGATCGTATCTGGTTCCGCTCGGGGTCCGGCGACCCGTCCGCTTTCCGCGAGCGGGAACGCGCCGCGCAACAGGCCCTGCTCAAGGACTACCCGCCCGTGGTCGCGACCTGCTGGGAGCACGACTCCGTGCATTTCCACACCGAGACCTTCGCCACGCTGGTCGGGGTGCCGCTCGATCCCTGGAAGACCCGCGGTGACGAGCCCGGCGTCCTCCTCATGCAGGTCGAGGCCCGCAACCTCTCCGCGGCGCACAAAGAGGCGCTTCTATGGCTTTCGGCGACTCCCAAGGGGCGGCTACACTTGCGCGAAGTAGCGCTCGAGCATCCTGCTCGAGGCCGCCGAATGGATCGTCTCCGAGCGGCGCGCGACGATGCGGCAGGAGCCCTCCGGAGAACCGGTCTGGCAGTACGGGCTGCTGCCTGCCGGCCGGCTCGGGGACTATGAAGACTGGCACTACCGGTTCGCGGTCGATGCGTACGCTCATAACGGATTGCGCGCCTTGGCGAAAATTCTCGGGCAGATCGCCCCGGACGATGCCCGACGCTTCGCTCGCGAGACCGCCGCATTTCGCGAAAAGATAGGCCGGGCCGTCTTCCGTTCGATGGCCGCCGCGCCGGTCGCCCGTTTGCGCGACGGCGCCTGGATCCGGGTCATCCCGCCGCGCACCCACCTCCGCGGTCGCGACTATGGCTGGATCCCCAACATCCTCTGCGGTGCGCATTCCCTCATTGATGGAGAGGTGATCGAGCCCGATGAGCCGGCGGCTACCTGCATCCTGAAGGACCTCGAAGATAACCTGTTCATGTCGCCGGCCTCGTATTTCACCGCCGAGCACGACTGGTTCAGCCGCGGCGGAATTGCTCTTAAACCGAACCTCGTTAACACGCCGGTGACTTACTTGCTGCGCGACGAGCTCCCCCGCGTTCTGCGCCCTTTTTACAACACCTTCGCCGTCAGTTACTACCCTGACGTCCACACCTTCACCGAGTGGACCCCTTCGTTCGGCACGGGCGGCGGACCGGCTTACAAAGCCTCCGACGAAGCCGCTTTTCTCACCTGGCTTCGGCTTTTCCTGTTGCGCGAAGCCGGCGACGTACTCCACATTGCAACGGGCGCGCCCCGCCGCCGGTTCCGCCAGGGCGAGCGAATGGAACTGCACGGTGCGGCGACCTTCTTCGGACAGGCCGCCTTCCCCATCCAATCCAAGGTGCACGAAGGTTTCATCGAGGCCGCCATCACCCTCGCGCCAGGCTCTCGCGCACGCCGCCTCGCCCTCCGCTTGCGCCATCCCGACGGCAGACCCATGGCGCGCGCTGAAGGGAAAGGCCGGCCATGGACCGACTTCGATGCGCAGAGCGAACGAGTTTTCCTGCCTGCGAAAGCGGGCCAAACGCGGGTGCGCGTCTGGTATTGAGAGTGCGGTCCTCGGGCGTCGCGCCCCGGCCCGCGCGTGGTGGCCGGGCTAGGGTAGGCTCGGAGGTCGCGGGCTAGACGCTTCCGCAGCCTCGCCGGTATCGCCGGCATGAGTCCGATCCGGCTGCCCTTGCCTCGCCCATCCCCAGGCCGCTCGGAGCGGCCGCAGGCGCTCGCGCCCGCCGGCTCCCGCAAGCGACAATGAAATGAGAGGCTAACTCCGCAGGCCTCAACCGTACCAGATGGGGCTCCAAGTCGCCGCTTTGTCCGCGCTTCAGCAGCAAGTCATCTCCTGCAACCGTTGCCCGCGGCTCCGCGCCTGGTGCGCTGAGGTCGCGCAGCGGAAGCGTGCGGCCTACCGGGATTGGGAATATTGGGGCAAACCGATCCCCTCCTTCGGCGATCCGGAGGCGCGACTGTTGATCGTCGGTTTGGCGCCAGCCGCCCACGGGGCCAACCGGACGGGCAGAATCTTCACGGGAGACCGCTCGGGGGATTTCCTCTATCGAGTTCTGTACCGGACTGGGTTCGCCTCGCAGCCGACCAGTCGCTCCGCCGATGACGGTCTCCGCCTTTGCGACGCCTGGATCACGGCTGCGGTCCGTTGTGCACCTCCCGCCAACAAGCCGCTTCCCGGGGAGTTCCGCAACTGCCGGCCCTATCTGGTGCGCGAGATCGAACTGCTGGTGAATCTGCGCGTCATCGTCGCGCTGGGCCGGCTGGCTTTTCGCGCCTGTCTGGACGCCCTGCGCGAACTCGGCCTCGATCGCCCGCCTTCGCAGTTCCCCTTCGCCCACGGCCGCCTGCACCGCCTGGGCCCCGGCCGGCCGCTGCTGATCAGTTCCTACCACCCCAGCCAGCAGAACACGCTGACCGGCCGGCTCACCGAGGCCATGTTCCGCCAGGTCTTCCGCTTGGCGCGCAAGGCCCTGCAGCGGCTTCCCGAGCGCCGGCCTGCCACCCGGCATGACCTCCCTTCCGCCGCTCCGGGCGCCTCTTGAATTTTCCGCACCCGTCGGTCGCAGGCTAGCTACAATAGAGAAGCGCCTTCGAACCGGCGCTCCTCCATGGACACCGCTCTCACTCTCTGGCTGGCGACTTCGCCTTGGCGCCAGGTGGAACGGGCGCTGTTCGATGACACTTTCGCGGGCATCCACCAGTTGAGTTGGTTCGACTGGCTGATTCTGGTCCCCTACTTCGGGTTGCTGTTCATCGTCTCGCTGTACGGTCTGCACCGCTACGAGCTGATGCGGCTTTACTACCGCTACCGCAAGCGGTTGCCGGTGGAGCCGCGCCGGAAGTTCGAACGATTGCCGCGCGTTACCATTCAGTTGCCCATCTACAACGAGCGTTACGTGGTCGAGCGGTTGATCGAGCATGTCTTGCAACTGGATTACCCCCGGGAGCTCCTCCAGATCCAGGTATTGGACGATTCGACCGACGAAACCCACCCCTTCACCGAAGCCCTTGTCGCGCGGTACCAGGCCCTCGGTTATCCCATCGAGTACCACCACCGCACGCACCGCGAGGGGTTCAAGGCCGGCGCCCTGGCTGAAGGACTGAAGAAAGCCACCGGAGAGCTGATCGCTATCTTCGATGCCGACTTCCTGCCGCCGCCTGACTTCTTGCAGCGCACCGTGCACTACTTCACCGATCCCGAAGTCGGCGTGGTGCAGACGCGCTGGGGCTACCTGAACCGGGAGGCCAACCTGCTGACCGAAGTCGAGGCCATGATGCTCGACGGCCACTTTGTCTTCGAGCAGAGCGCACGCTGCGCGCGCGGCCTTTACTTCAACTTCAATGGCACGGCCGGCGTGCTCCGGCGCAGCATGATCGAGGACGCCGGTGGCTGGCAGCATGACACGCTTACCGAGGACGCCGATCTGAGCTACCGTGCGCAACTGCGCGGTTGGAAGTTCATCTACCTGCCTTGGATCGAGTGTCCGTCGGAGCTACCCGACGAAATGTATGGCTTCCAGGTGCAGCAATCGCGTTGGGCGAAGGGGCTGACGCAATGCGCGCGCAAGCTCTTGCCCGCCATTCTGCGCTCTCCCATCCCCTGGCGGGTGAAGCTCGAGGCCTTCTTCCACCTGACGCCCAACATCACCTACCCGCTGATGGTCATCGTCTGCGCCCTCATGCTGCCAGTCATGATCGTGCGCTTCTACATGGGCTGGGTGCAGATGCTCGTGCTCGACCTGCCCCTGATCGTGGCCTGCTTCTGCTCGATGTTCGTCTTCTACACGGCCGCGCAACGGGAGCTGTTCCCCCGCACCTGGATCCGCAGCATCTTCCTGTTTCCCGCCCTGCTTGCCGCCGGCGTGGGACTCACGGTGGTGAACACCCGCGCGGTGATCGAGGCCCTGCTCGGTCGTCCCTCGAGCTTCGTGCGCACTCCCAAGTACGCCGTGGCCGGCAAGGCGCCGAAGACCCCCCGCCAGAAATACCGCCGCAAGAGCGGTTGGCTGCCGTGGATCGAACTGGCCATCGGCACCTATTTCCTCGGCATGGTCGCCTTCGCCATCGAAACCTATAACTTCTTCTCGCTGCCCTTCCTGCTTCTGTTCGTGGCCGGCTATTACTGGGCAGGCCTGGCAACCCTGGCTCAGGAATTCCGTGACCGCCTGCGCGCGGCGCGCCAGCGCCGCTTGGAATGGGAAACCGCGCACTGAGGACCTCTCCTCACCAGATCCCCAGCAGCTTCCACCAGAAAAACCCGACCGTGGAC
The DNA here is from genome assembly GCA_025062235.1 of Bryobacteraceae bacterium. GTDB lineage: Bacteria > Acidobacteriota > Terriglobia > Bryobacterales > Bryobacteraceae > DTHT01. The sequence goes on along the minus strand of JANXAE010000052.1, from coordinate 5,919 downwards.
CAGGTGGCGAGATTCGCCAGCGAGACCAAGGCGCCAGTCCTCCACCATTCGCCCAGCGTTGCGTAGCCGTGCGCAAAGTACATCGGGGCAGGGGTGGTGCCGTAGTGTGTGAGACCCGCGGAAAGGTTCGTGAAGCAGGCGAAGGCGTACACGATCAGGCCGAGCGGCGCGCCCTGCGCCGCCAGCACCGCCAGAAATGGCGAGTACATGGCCAGGATGTGCGCGGTGATCGAGGCGTAAGCATAGTGCGAATAAAAATACACCGGCAGGGCGATAGCCAGCAGCGTCACCCATCCCGCGCCTCCGAACGCGCCGCCCACCGCTTTGGCGAAGGCGGTCGTAACGCCTGCGGCGTTGAGCGCCTTGCCCAGCATCAGCAGGCCGCCGTACCAAATGAAGATGTCCCAGGCCGCGCGCTCGTCCTTGACGTCCTCCCAGCTCAGAACCCCCGTGACCAGGAGTGCGCATGCGCCCAGCAAGGCCGTCACGGTGATGTCCAGACCGTGCCACCGCGCCGTCATCCAGGCGCCGCAGACGCCCAGGAACACAGCCAGCACCAGCCATTCCCGGCGCTGGATGGGCCCCATCGCCTCCAGCTCACGCCTGGCGAAGGCCTCCGCCTCCGGCGTGCGACGGATCAGAGGCGGCCGGAGGCGGTACACCAGGAGGGGTACGATCAGCAGCGAGCACAACCCGGGGACGATCCCAGCCAGAAACCAGCTCATCCAGTCCACGCGATAGCCGAAGCTCTCGGAGGCGATCTGCGCCGCCATCGGGTTGGAGGCCTGCCCCGTCATGAACATGGCCGCCGTCACGCAGATGGACTGGTAGACCGCAACCATCAGGAACGCCCCCAGCAGGCCCGCCGTCGGCCCAGGCCGCGACCCGTACAGCTCCGCCACCGAGCGCACGATCGGCAGGATCACGCCCCCCGAGCGCGCCGCGTTCGAAGGGATGATGCTCGCCAGCACCATGTCGGACAGCGATAGCGCGTAACAGACGCCCAACGAAGTGCGCCCGAACCATCGCACGAATCCTAGCGCGATCCGCCGCGCCAGACCCGTCTTGATCAACGCACGGGAGATGAAAAACGCGGCCAACACCAGCCACACCGACTCGTTCGCGTAGCCGCTCAGCGCCTGCTCCAGCGTCAGCCCGCCCCAGACCGTGCTCAGCGTCACCGCCACCAGGACCAAGGCACCGCCCGGGAGCGGTTGCAGCACCAAGCCTGCGACCGCCGCGGCAAAGACCGCCAGCAGCCGCCAACCCTCCCGCGTGATCGTCGCAGGATGTGGCAGGAGCCACCCGATGCCCACCAACAGAGCCAGCGGAACCGCGACGCGCCACCATGCCGTCTTGGTTCGCGCGCCCTGGTTGGCACCCTGTTTCATCGGCGTGCCATCATATCCTATCTGACATGAAGCTCCGCAGGCGCGATCTCGTGTTCGCTGGCCCAGCGCTCTTGACCGCTCGCACCCAGGACCAGGACCCTCCCCGCACTGTCCCTGACTACGAGAAACCCCTCTTCGAACTGCACAAAGTCTGTCGCACTCCCGTGCGCATCGCCTCCATCGAACTGCTGCGCAACGGCAACGTCTACCTGGTGCGCGCACGCTCGCAGGATGGCGTCGAAGGACTGGCCCGCACCAAGCAAATCGAGGACTTCATCCCCATCCTGCTGCGCCGCGTCATCCCCCATTTCCTCGGCAAGGACGCGCGTGACCTCGAACAACTGGTGGACGAAGTCTACGTCGCCAATTACAAAATGGCCGGCCAAGCCTTCTGGTGCCCCGTGGCGTACGTCGAACAGAGCCTGTGGGACCTGCTCGGCAAGGTCACCGGCAAATCGGTGGGCGAGCTGATGGGAGGCGTGCTCCGCCGCGAAATCCCCGTGTACCTCTCAGGCTCGGAGCGCAACACGACGGCCGAGGAAGAGGTCGAAATCTACGTCAAAGCAGTCGCGCTCACCGGCGCACGCGCGGTCAAATTCAAGATCGGCGGTCGCATGAGCCGCAACGCCGACGTCTACCCCGGCCGCACCCGCCGCCTGATGACGCTGGCCCGCAAGCGCCTCGGCGACGACATCGTCATCTACGCCGATGCCAACGGCTCCTACGACTCCAAAGTCGCCATCGAAGTGGGTCGCATGCTCGAAGACCTGAAGGTGGGATTCTTCGAAGAGCCTTGTCCGTGGGAGGAACTCGGCGAGACCAAGCGCGTCGCTGACGCCCTTTCCATCCCCGTGGCCGGGGGCGAGCAAGACGCCAGCCTCTGGCGCTTCCAGTGGATGATCGAGAACCGCGTACTGGATATCGTGCAGCCCGACCTGAACTACAACGGCGGCTTCGTCCGCGCCGCGCGCGTGGCGCGCATGGCGCGCCTGGCAAAGATGTGGATCGTGCCGCACAACACGCAGACCGATGCCGCCGCCTGCAACATTCTCCAGTTCGCCTCCGCCATCCCCAACACCGGCCCCTACATGGAATTTCCCTTCCGCGGACCGCGCAAGCCGGCTTCCTGGTACTCGCCGAACTTCGAGATCCGCAACGGCGTGATCCGGGTGCCCGAAGGCCCCGGCCTCGGCATCCGATTCGATCCGGACTGGCTCGAGAAGGCGGTCCGCGTCGAGACTTGCTGAGCGTTCACGGGTTCGCCTGCGCGGGATAGCGCAGCACGGTGAAGTTCTCCAAACGGACCGTCTCCGAACCTGCCGCCGCCATCGCACCCAGAAACTCCACCGTCAGGGGGGCGTTGAGCGCGTCCGTCGCGACCCCGGCCCCGGCGACGAACGTCAGGGTGTCGCCCCAGCTTTGCGTGCTCCATTGCACGCCGCTCGACCGCACTCCGGCGTCGGCGCGACCGGTCAGTTGCGCCACGCCCGCCGGCGCCGTCCGCGCCACAAGCACCGTCGCCCCCCATCGCACGGCGACCTGGAAGCCGGTGCTGCTTCCTTGGTGCGCGTAATCGAAACGCACTTCCACTCGGTCGCCCGGTTTGAGAAAGCTGGCTGGAATCGTGCAACTGCCCAGGCGCACGAGAGCCGTCTGCGAGGTGGCCGTTCCCGTGCTCGAGCAGAGCACCTGCGGCAGCGTGTGGACCTGCCCGCCCTCCACCGTCTTGCGCGCTTCAGCCCCGCTGTTGTACCAGAAGTCGCCGTTGGCAGGGCTGGAGGGGTCGTTTGCACTGCCCGCATCGCGCCATGCGGCTCCGCTGCTGCTGGTCGCGGCTCGGAAGGAGGCCCCGCTGAACTGACCCGCTGCATCTACGCGCGCCACTTCCACGCCGTAGGCGTTCTGCCAGCTCGCCAGCGGTGCAGCGCCCTGCCCCTCGCCCGCCCGCACCGCCAGCGTCGTGCTGGCCGAGGGCGTCGCGTCCCAGATCAGCAACGTCGCCATGCTGACGTTGTTGCCGATCGAGAGTCGCCGGTTCCGGTTGTCCCAATAAAGCCGGGCGTGATTCTGCGCCAGATTGCCCTGCTCGTCCACGAACGGCACGGACCCCGCCGGAAAGTTGGTGAAAAGGCAGGCATTCCATACCGCATCCTGGCCGTTCGATATCAAACAACGGTTCGCGGGGCCCAACGGCAGCCGTGACCAGGTCGTCGGCGACGTCCCCAGTCCCACGATCAGATCGCCCCTCTGCGGGGCCGCCGGAGTGGTGTCGCTGTGCGCCGTGCTCAGCAGCGCGTGCGCGCCCGAACCCTCGGCTGGCAGACGGTAGGAGGCTGTCAGTACATCGCCCGGTTGCGGCACCGCGCCGCCGCTGAACGTGATCAGGTTGCCCTGAAGCGTGTAATCGAGATCCTGTTTCAGCAAGAGGCCGTTGCGGTAAAGCTGGAGCGAGGAAGCGGGTGCGGGTGCGTTGGCCAGCGTGAACACCGCGTTCGTGCCGTTGAGCAGCCCCGCCGGAGTTTCCCCGTCCACGAAGCTCGCCCCCGGACCGCCGCCCGTGCCGCAAGGCCCGGACGTGCCGTCCACGCGCACGCAGTCGTTCACGTTCCCTGCTACCGACTCCAGCTCCCCGCCGGCGTTGATGAAGACCGCGCGCGAGGACGCGAACCGGGTCGCCTTCACCGGGCGCTGCTCGAGCGCGGCCGAAAGCCCCGCCACGTCGGTGATCTCGATGATCTGTTGCTGGGGCGCAGGTGAGGACGGGCCCGCTACCCGCACGTCCCGGATCCTCAGCGGCGTCGCGCTCGGCGGCACGGCCCAGGTTTCTTCGAATTGCACCTTGCCCTCGCTGTTGTAGCGGACGCGGTAGGTCGTGGGCGGCGTCGCCGTCGTCGTCGGAACCAAGCGCACCCGCAGCAGTCCGTTGACGATCCGTACGCTCACCTGGTGCGTGGCAATGTTCGAGCGATCCGATGCCTCGAAACCCCGCCACTCGATGAAAACCATGCCGTTGAACGGCGTTCCGTCCGCCTTGTAGAGCGTGTCCTCGATCGTCGTCAGCGGGGGTGTCGCCCACAACGTCGCTGCCGCCACCAATCCCCACGTCGCTCGCATACCTGCTTCTGAGCCTCCAAAAAAGGTCCGGCGCGGAGCCTGGCCATCGCCGCCCTCGAACCGTGGTGGCCACCCACCTTCCCGAGAAAAGCGCGTCTCGCCCCGCCCCGCGCCGGAGCCAGCGCCAGTCGGGAACTACCGGCCCTAGTCTACGGCTTGCCCCTTGGCGACCTACCGGAACGCACCCGCTCGGTACCCCGTACAAGTCTCCCAGTTTCAACGAATTGGCCCCCACCGAGCTTTCCTTGCTCGCCGTGTCACCGCGATCGTTGACCGCCTGCTCCCCGTGCGAAAATCGTGGGAGACAACTCGCGGGCAAACCCTACCGCAGCGTTTGCCCATGGGGCTGTGCTATGACGTCGCCGCCTTGGTCCGAATCGCCGTTGATCGCCGCCGCGGGACCACTCTGGCCACAGGCCACCCGCTCCCCTTTCCTCGATGCCGCCGCCGCAGGCACGCTGCCAGAGGAGGCCTTCCATCGCTGGCTCGCGCAGGACTACCTCTTCGCCCGCGGCCTGACCGCCTACCAGGCGATCGCGCTCGCCAAAGCCCCGCGCGACGCCCACCGCACGCTCATCGACGGTCTGGTCGCACTGGACCGCGAACTCGAGTGGTTCGAAAGCCACGCCCAGCGCCGCGGACTCTCCCTCGCCGGCCCGCCGCACCCCGTCTGCCGTGCCTACGTGGACTTTCTCATGCGCAATGCTTACACCAGCCCCTGGCCCTTGCTCGCTGCGATCCTGTTTGGCGTCGAGGCCTCTTACCTCGCGGCATGGAGCGCACTCACTCCCGCCGGTCCCTACGCCGAATTCATCGAGCGCTGGTCCAACGCCGCCTTCGTTTCCTACGTCAACCGCCTCGCCGCCCTCGCCACCCGTTATCCCCACCCTGAAGCGCAACGAGTCTTCGATCAGGTCCTCATCTATGAGCGCGAGTTCTGGCAAATGGCCTGGGAGGGCTAGTCGTGCTGCACGAATCGCTCTGGGATTCTTGCCGCGATCTCGCCGATGCCTGCCTTCGCCATCCCTTCGTGCAAGGAATTGCCGCAGGCACGCTCGACCCGCGCCTCTACGACGACTACGTGCGCCAGGACGCCTTCTATCTCCGCGCCTTCGTGAGGGCTTACGCGCTCGCCCTGGCCCGCTGTGACGACCTGGAAGCCGCACGCACACTTCACGAACTCGCTGGCGGCGCCCTCGATGAACTCCAAATGCACTTGCGCCACGCCGCACAAGTAGGCCTTGACCTGAACGACGTGCAACCCAATCCCGCGTGCCTCGCCTACACCGACTTCCTCCTCGCCACCGCCTGGGGCGGCACGCTCGCCGAAATCCTCGCCGCCATGACACCCTGCATGCGCCTCTACGCCTGGCTGGGCGAGCAGCTCGCTCCAGCAGCCGCCCCGAGCCACCCG
>JANXAE010000051.1 GCA_025062235.1 Bryobacteraceae bacterium | reverse complement strand
GCATCGCTGCTCAATCCATATGGCTGGCGCCTGCACGCGCACATCGCTTCGTACCTGCGTTCGGACTGGATCCGCAATGTCGTGGACGAGTTCCAGTCGCCCAAGTTCCGCTCCGAGTACTCGCTGTACTTCGAGCTGCTGCTGTTCGGAGCCCTGATGGCGGTTCCCGCGCTCGTCGCCCGGCGACGCATAGCCGAGGCCCTGCTCTACCTGTTTTGGGCGCACGCCTCGCTGGTGTCCGCCCGCCATGTTCCGCTGTTCGTGTTCCTCGTCGCGCCGGGCGTGGCCGCCGAGGCGACCGCGCTTTGGCGGCGCCTGGCCGCGCGGGCCGGGCCGAGATCCGTCCCGGCTGTTCTCGAACAGGTTTCCGGCGATCTGTCCGCCGGGTTTTCCCGCTTGAGTGTGTGGGCCTTGGTCGGGCCTTTGCTGGTGATTCTCGCCACTCCGGAAAGCCACTGGCCGCAAGATTTCCCCAAGCAGAAATTCCCGGTGGAAATCCTCGCCCGCCACGGCGAACGCCTGGTGGGGCAGCGGGTTTTCACCTCGGATCAATGGGCCGATTACCTCATCTATCGCTACTACCCCCGGCACAAGGTCTATTTCGACGGACGCAGCGATTTCTACGGTCGCCAACTGGGCGACGAGTACTTGGGCATGGTCCAGGGGAAGCCGGGCTGGCAGGATTCGCTCGCGAAGTGGCGTTTCCAGTACGCGCTGTTGCCGCTCGAATGGCCGCTGGCGGCCTTGTTGGCCCACTGCCGCGACTGGCAGGCTCTCGCCCGGGATGAAGTTGGCGTTCTCTACGCCAAGCGGGAGCTGGATGCAGTTGCCCGGCGTGCCCCATGACGCTCCATGGGACGCCCCGGCCCGCGGACGCTGGCTCGCAAGTCTGACGTCCTGGGCCCGAGTCCATTCCCCGAGACGCCTTGCAGCGACTCGCGTTTCGTGGCCGCCTTGTTCCCGCGCGAGGCGTCCTGGATCGGACAAGCGGCGACGATGGTCTCGACCGGCTCTCGCCACGCATCGGTGAGGATCCTCGCAGCGTGGCGCCGCCGATGGCCGTGCCTGGCTACGGGACCGCGAGGCATGTCTGGAACACGCCCGGCAGTCCTCGATGACGGTCCCGGCGCGATTGCGGAACTGTGCGGCATCGCATGCGGATCGGGCCCGCCTTCCTCGAGAGGGACAACGATAGGACGGAAAGCAGCATTGGGCGGCGCTGCAGAGCCCTGCCCGGCGGCGAGCTCCGCTCGTGCATAGCCGAGACCGGCCGCACGCGGAGCTTGCGCGCATTGCTCCGGCGGCGGGGCGGGTGCAGCTTGCCGCGAGGCATGGGATCCGGCCGAAGCGCCCTCCGCGGATGCGCCTCGTCGGCCCCGATCTCCTTCTGCTCTCTCCTGGATTCGATTCGCGAAACCCTTTGTCGAGGGTGCCTCTATTCGGTATCATTGTGGGGGAGCGGACCGGCGCGAAACCTGCCTGCGAGGGGATGGCCCCGGCGGGGGTCTGATGCAAGTCAGCAGAGAGCGCGAGTCGGCGATGCCCTCTCTTGAAGTTTTCGTTTACCTTCAACTGCTCGACCTGATGACGACGGTTCTGGCCCTCCAGCTTGGCGGTCGGGAGGTCAATCCCTTGATCCGGTGGCTGATGCAGATCGGTCCGGTCCAAGGCCTGACCCTGGCCAAGGTGGCCGCCTGCGTGTTGGCGGGCTATTGTGTTTGGAAGAACAAGGCCCGCGTGATCCGCTGGACGAACTATTGGTTCGCAGCGCTGATCGTCTGGAATCTGACGATGATCTTGCGGGCAGTTGCGCTCTTCTCCTAGCGAGGCAGGCGCCGTGCTCGAAGCCCTCGTGCGCGCGCAGAACAGCGATGGCGGATGGGGTTACGTTCCGGGCGGACCTTCATGGGCCGAGCCCACTGTCTACGCCCTGCTGGCCTTGAAGGGCGCGGAGGCCGAACCGCACGCCGTGCGGCGCGGCCAGAGGTTCCTCGCGCAGCTCCGACGGCCTGACGGGGGCTTGGCGCCGCGTCCCGGGGTCGAAGAGAGCACCTGGGTAACGGCGTTGTACCTGCTGCTCGAGCCGGATGCAGCGGGCGAAGCCGCGCTGGCATGGGTTCTAAGGCAGACGGGCCGCGAATCCACGCTGTTGCACCGCATCCGGATGAAGCTTCTGGGGGTGCGCCAAGAGTACGAAGCCGCGCCCGCAGCCTGGCCGTGGTATCCGGGCACAGCCGCATGGCTCGTTCCCACTGCGGTGACCCTTCTTGCCTTGCGCAAGGTCAGAATCCGACGATCCGACCCCCGCATCGCCGAGCGGATCCGTGAGGGCGAGCGCTTCCTGCTGGTCCGCCGCTGCGCCGACGGGGGCTGGAATCACGGCGCTTCGCGCGCCCTCGGGTTCCAGAGCTTCTCGTACCCTGAGACGACGGGGCTCGCGCTGCTGGCCCTGGCGGGCATGCAAGCGACCGATCTGGAGGGCTCTCTGAGGATGGCCGAACGGCACTTGAAGCGCTGCCGCTCGTGGGAGGGCATCGCCTGGCTCGACATGGGGCTGCGCGCACACGGGCGGCCCCCGGGCTCCTTGCCGCAAGCCCCGGAACGGACGGTGATGGACACGGCGCTGCGCCTGCTGGCGGAGCTGGCGGCGCGGGGCGCGAATCCCTTGCTGGCGAGGACTCGATGAAGGCCTGCACGCGCAGGGAGTGGCTGGCAGGCACGGCTACGGCCGCACTGACCGGCTGTCGCAAGGTCCCGCCGGCCGAGCCCTCGCCGGTGTGGATCCTCCGGGCGAAACATTATTCGCAAGATTTGTACGATCTGGTCCGCCGCCTGCTCGCCGAACAGGGCCTCCCGCTGCGCGGCCGCCGCGTCGTGCTGAAGCCGAACCTGGTCGAGTTCGACGAGCGCACCACGATCAACACGCACCCTCTGTTGGTCCATGCCGTGCTGGAAGCGGTCCTTGCCCTGGGCGCCGCCGAGGTGCGCATCGCCGAGGGGCCCGGCCACCGGCGCAACACCTGGGAGCTGGCCGAGGCCGCAGGGTACTTCGCGACGGTCCCGGGATTCGAGAGACGTTTCACCGATCTGAACGTGGACGAGGTGGTCTCGGTCGCGCTCGAGCGGCCCCGTTCGAAGCTGCGGCGGATCTACCTGCCCCGCACCGCGCTCGATTGCGACCTGCTCATTTCGCTGCCCAAGATGAAGACGCATCATTGGGTGGGCGCCACGCTCAGCATGAAAAACCTCTTCGGGCTGGTTCCTGGCGCCATCTACGGCTGGCCCAAGAATATCCTGCACTGGGCGGGGATCGCCGAGTGCATCGCCGATCTGCACCGGCTGTTCACGCGGCCCGGTGGCCGTCCGCAACTGTTCGCGCTCGTGGACGGGATCGTGGGCATGGAGGGCGACGGGCCCATCCACGGCAAGCCCAAGCCCGCCGGCGTGCTGGTAGCCGGGTCCGACCTGGTGGCGGTGGACGCTGCCTGCTGCCGCATCATGCGGATCGAGCCGCGCCGGATCCCATACCTGGTGCTGGAAGCTCGGCCAGGTGCGCTCCGATGGGAAGCGGTCCGCGAAATGGGGGAACGGATCCGCTCGGTGGAAACCCCCTTCGAGCTGATCCCACAGCTGCGGTCCCTGCGGCTGTCCTGACGGCGTCGGTGCCCCGGCCGCGGTGTGGCGGCGCCTGAGCCCTTTCACGAGTACTGCGCAGGGTAGGCGCGCTTCATCGCAGCCAGCCGGCGCCGTACGGTCCGCGGCGTGAGGCGCGGGCCCCGGCCTATCCCGGGACAGAAGTCGGCCTCGCGACGCCAGCCGCCCGGCTCTTCCAAGATTTCGGGCCAGAACGGATAGAGGCGGCACTGGGTCGGCTTGGCGGGATGCAACAAGCAGCCCGAATCGCTCAGGAAGTGGCACGCAGCGCGGCGAGGCTTGCGCAGCCGCAGGGTATAGGGGGTGCGGTAGACGTAGCGTCGCTCGAACTCGCGCGCGCTCAGCCCCAGACGCCGCGCAGCGCGCCGCACGTCCTGCTCCGTCAGGTAGACGAAACCGGGCTGGCGGCAGCAAAGGGTACAGCCGCGCACGCAGGCGAAACGCCACCCTCCTCTGGCCGAACGCTCCGGAACCGGCACTGGAGGAACCTCGACTCTTCCGGCTCGCTGAGTTACATTATTAGTCAATGAAGCCAGTTCCCGCGGAGGCGCGTCCCGGCCTGTTTGGCGGAGATTGACCCGCTCCCCTGTTCCCGGCTCCTGCGGCATATCTGAGGCAAGCCCAGCAAGTGGAGAACGAGAGGGAGGTGTAGCAATGCAGCCAGCCAGGGAAGGGAGCGACAGTCAACTGCCGCGCATCGTGACGGAACTGCCGGGGCCCCGTGCGCGCGCCCTCATCGAGCGCGATCATGCGGTGCTTTCTCCCTCCTACACGCGGCCGTATCCGCTGGCAGTCGAGCAGGCCCGAGGCGCGATCGTCGAGGACGTGGATGGCAACCGCTTCTTGGACTTCAATGCCGGCATCGCCGTGGTCGCCACCGGGCACTGCCACCCGCGCGTGGTGGAGGCCATCCGCGGCCAGGCGGAAAAACTCATCCACATGTCAGGCACCGACTTCTACTACCCGAACATGGTGGAGCTGGCCGAGAAGCTGGCCGCACTGGCCCCGGGCGACATGCCCCGGCGACTCTTCTTTTGCAATTCCGGCGCCGAAGCCATCGAGGCTGCGCTCAAACTGGCGCGGTTCTACTCGGGGCGTTCCCAGTTCGTGGCTTTTCTGGGCTGCTTTCACGGGCGCACCCTGGGCGCGCTCTCGCTGACCTCGAGCCGCGCCGTGCAACGCCGTGGGTTCGGGCCGCTGCTTGCAGGTGTGCACCACGTGCCTTATCCGGACTGCTACCGCTGCCCGTACGGTCAACAGGAAGCCACTTGCCGGCTGGAATGCGTCAGCGCCATCGAGGAGCGCTTCCGCACGGTAGCGCCAGCGGAGGAAGTGGCGGCCATCGTGATCGAACCGGTGCTCGGCGAGGGCGGTTACGTCGTCCCGCCGGCGAAGTTCTTCGAGGCGCTCCAGCAACTGGCCCGCAGGCACGGCGTGCTGATCGTTGCCGACGAGGTCCAGTCGGGAATGGGCCGCACGGGCCGGATGTGGGCCTCGGAGCATTTCGGTCTGGTTCCCGACCTGATGGCGGTGGCTAAGGGGATTGCGAGCGGCCTGCCGCTGGGGGCGATGATCGCGCGCGCCGAGATCATGAACTGGCCGCCGGGAGCCCACGCCTCGACGTTCGGCGGAAATCCTGTCGCAGTGGCCGCGGCGCTGGTCACGCTGGAACTGCTCCAACAGGAGCTGATCGCCAATGCCGCCCGCCTCGGGGCGTACATGCTGGAGCGGATGCGCGAGTGGCCCTCGCGTTACCGCTGCGTCGGGCAGGTCCGCGGCCTCGGGTTGATGATCGGTATCGAGATCGTGCGCGAGCAGGCCAGCCGGGAGCGCGCGCCGGAACTGCGCGACCGGATCGTGCAGATGGCCTTCGAGCGCGGTCTGCTCATCCTGGGCGCCGGCCCGAGCGCCCTGCGCCTGAGCCCGCCGCTGGTGATCACGCGCGAGCAGGCGGATTTCGCGCTGGATACGCTGGAAGAGTGCCTCGAGCAGACCAACCGGGCCAGCTGAGAACGCTGGACGTGGGTTGCGGGTTGCGCAAGGCGCCCGGCGCGATCGGCGTCGATCGAAATCCCGCCAGTCGGGCCGACGTGCTCTGCGACCTGGATCGCTTCCCCTACCCTTTCCGCGACGCTTGCTTCGACCGCGTGCGCGCGGTGCACGTGCTCGAACACGTGGCCGATCTGATCGGAGCGATGGAGGAGTTCCACCGCCTGCTCCGCCCCGGGGGGCGCGTCTACATCGTCACCCCCCACTACAGCGACTTCAGCTCGTTCTGCGATCCCACGCACCGCCGCCACCTGACGAGTTATTCTTTCCGCTACTTCGGCGAGGATCACGGCGGTTACGGCTACTACACGCGGGCCAGGTTCCGCGAGATTTCCCTGCGTGTGCGGCTACTGGCATTGTGGAGATGGCTGGGACTGGAGTGGCTGGTCAACCGCTGGCCCCGCTTCCGGCTCTTCTGGGAACACTACCTGTGCTTCGTCATCCGCGGCAAGGCGATCGAGATCGAGCTCGAGAAGGTATGAAGCGATGATGCGGTGGCTGTTCCGGCTGGCCGACGAAGCGCGGCATCGCGCCCGCTTGCGGCGCTGCCCGCGCAAGCAGGCTTTGGGTCGGCGCGGCGAGGACCTTGCGCACCGATTCCTGGAGGCAGTCGGCATGACGGTGGTGGCGCGCAACTACCGCACGCCCTCCAGCGCGGGCGAAGTGGATCTGATCGCCTGGGACGGAGACGCCCTGGTGATGATCGAAGTGAAATGCCGTTCGGCAGAAGAGGTGGCGGCGCCGGAGCGCAACGTGGACCGGGAAAAGATGCGGCGGATGGCCCGGGCCGCGCGCGATTATGCGCGACGGGCCTCGGTCCCCTGGGAACGCGTGCGCTTCGATGTGGTCAGCGTGGTGCTGGGCGAGCCGCCGGTGATCCGGCACTGGCGTGATGCCTTCCCGGTAAAGACGCTATAATGTGCGATTCCGCGAAGGGCGCGCCCAGCTGCGTCTGGCTGCGATGTGCGGGCGCGCCGGCACGGAGTGCGTCCAGTGCCTGAATTTCGCAAGGATCCCATCACCGGTCGCTGGGTGATCATCGCCACCGATCGCGCACGCCGACCCAGCGACTTCTCGCGCGAGAAAGTCGTCATCCGCGGCAGCCGCTACTGTCCCTTCTGCCCAGGCCACGAGGAGAAAACGCCTCCGGAGATCCTCGCTTACCGGCAAAGCGGCGGGGCCAACCAGCCTGGGTGGACGCTGCGGGTCGTTCCCAACAAATTTCCCGCACTGCGGATCGAAGGCGACTTCGACCGCCAGGGCGAGGGCGTCTACGACCGCATGAACGGCATCGGCGCGCATGAGGTGATCATCGAGACGCCCGACCACCACGCCACTCTGGCCGACCTGCCGGAAAAGCGCGTGGAAGACGTCTTCTGGGCATTCCGCGACCGCATCGTGGACCTCAAGAAGGACCGGCGCATGCAGTACCTGCTGATCTTCAAGAACCACGGCGAGTCGGCGGGCGCCAGTCTCGAGCATACGCACTCGCAGTTGATCGCACTGCCGGTCATTCCGCGGCGCGTGCAGGAGGAACTCGAAGGGGCCCGGCGCTACTTCGAATTCAAGGACCGCTGCATCTTCTGCGACATCGTCCGGCAGGACGCCGAGACCGCCACGCGCGTGGTGCTGGAGACGCGATCGTTCCTGGTCACCTGTCCCTTCGCTTCCCGCTTCCCGTTCGAGCTTTGGATCCTGCCGCGCCGTCATCATTCGCACTTCGAGGACACGGATCCTCCCACGATGGCCAACCTGGCATGGGTCATGCGCGTCGTCCTGCGCAAGCTGGACCGGGTGCTGGAAAAGCCGGCTTACAATTTCATCATCCATACTTCGCCCGTGCAGGAGCCGCCCAAGGAGCACTATCACTGGCATATCGAGCTGACGCCGCGGCTGACGCGCATCGCGGGCTTCGAGTGGGGCACCGGGTTCTACATCAATCCGACTCCGCCGGAAGAAGCCGCGCGCTTCCTGCGCGAGGCGGGCCTTGGTTGACGTGACGCCGGGCATGCACCAGCCGGCAGTGCGCAAGGTCCGCGCGACCTTCGACCTCGACGCCACGCTCGTTCCTGCGCACGCGCCATCCCGTTCCGCCGCCGTGCTCGGCGAGGAAACGATCGAGCGTCCAGCCCGCCTGGCAGGCAAGGAAAAGGCCGCCGCCGGGGCCAAGCGCAATGAGGTACTCGCAGGAATCGGTTCCCGCCAGCGCCACGTCGAGCAGTTGGCGGGTTCGGCTCAGCAGGGCGCGCTCCTGCTGCTTGCGGGCTGCGCGCTCGATCCAGAGGCTCATGACATGCTTATCGCTCCTGCGGACCACCCCTTGAGAAGACCGCGGAGCCGCCATGGGACTGCGCATCCTGGTAGCGCCCAATGAAGACGGGCTCGGCACGTCGGCCTGGACCGTCCGCCTCGTGAAAGGCCTGCTGCGGGCCGGGGCCGAAACCATCGAGGCGATTCGCGTTCCGGTGGCATCCGGGCGCTTGGCGAACTTTCACAGAGGAAAATATCCGGGGCTGCCGGTCGAGATCATGCGGCTCGAGGGCGTCCGTCACCCGCTGCGACTGGTCAAGCAGGCAGGCGGCGTCGACATCCCGGCCACACTGGCATGGTGCGTGCTGGACTACGAGCGGTCCAGGGAGGAGTACCGTCAAGCCCTGAGAGCTTGCCGTGCGCTGGATGGCGCCGACCTCCTCGTGGACTGGGGCGTACCGCAAATGCTCCGTGCTGCGCACGATGAGGCCGGACGTTGCGGCAGACGGGGCAGGCCCTTGTGCGTAACCGTTTCCGACCATGCTTGGAGCGAAACGCTGGCGCTCATGGCGCATGCGGCGAAGCTGCTCGGTGACAGGGTGGTCCGCGGCCTGCAAACCATGCGAGCCGACGAAGCCCTCACCGACTGCGTTTTCACCTTTCCGCCCCCAATAACGCCCGCGGAAAGGGAAAACTACTGGCGGCAAACCCTCCATCGGCCGGTAGAACGTTTGCCGGGCGTCTTCGGCGGCCACGAAGTGGCGCGCCGCTGGGCGGGCGGCGAGCCGCGCCCGAGGATTCGCCGCATGCTGGGGATCCCCGAAGATGCCGCGGTGCTGCATCTGACTGGCGGAGGCACGCCGGTCTGGGATCGCCTGCTGACCAGCCTGCTCGATGAGTACGCGGCACGGCCGCCAAGCTACTACGTCGTCGTGTTCAGCCCCGGGGAACGCCAACGCCGCGGCGTGCGCCTGGGATGGTCCGGCGGCGTCCAGATCGGGCGCGACCCGGGTGCGCCGCGCGTGATTCACCTCGGCGACGTCGCAGGCGAAACCCATCACGTGCTCTTCGCGGCTTTCGATCTGGTCTGCACTCGCGCCGGCGGCGGCACCGTGAGCGATGCCCTCGCTTTTGGCGTGCCGCTCTTGCTGGTCGAGGAAACGGGGCACCCGCAGGTGGAAGCCATCAGGGAAAGCTGCGCGAACATGGGACTGGCGCGCAGCGTCGGGCTGGAGGAATTCCTGCGGTCGCCGCGGGCCCAGCTGGAGGGCCGAACCGGGGAACTGCGGGCTCAGCCGGCTCCCCGCATGGGCGTCGGCTGCCATGCGGAAGAGGATCTGGCCGCCCGGCTGCTCACCCTGGCCCGCGCCGGCCGGTGAGGGGCGGCCCGCGTCGGACCGGCAGGCAACCGCATTGCGTCGACCGGGAACCTCAGCGGCGCGCCTCTGGCTCCGGGGAGGGGCAGCTCGCGCTGCTGCTGGCGGGCGGCTCGCGCGAGGCGCCCGTGGGCGCCGGTGGTTCCTTCCTCAGAAGCTGAAGCGCAGGCCGACGACCACGACGCGGTTGGCGCCGGCGCTGGTGATGCGACCGAAGTTGACGGAGTTGATATCGGTCGTGGGATTGCCGAATTCCGGCTTGTTGGCAACATCGAGCGCGTCGGCGCGCAACTCGAGCGTCTTGCCCTCCGCCACGCGGATGCGCTTGATGAGGTTGACGTCGAAGCGGAATGCGCCGGGGCCCTCCAAGAACATCGGCGCCAGGTTGCCCAGCGTGCCCGGCGCAGGATTCGCCAGCAGGACGCGCCCGTTGGCGTCGGCAATGGCGCGAAGCGTGCTACGGCCGGCGATGTTGTTGCGGGTCGTGATGCGCTGGATGCCCGGATCGGCGACCTGCTGGGCGTCCTGGAAATAGACCACTCCCAGCCCCGTCCGCTGGACCTTTCCCCAGCCCTTGGGGATGGGGGCCAGGGCGTCGGGCGTGTTGTCGCCGAAGGTGTTCCAGGTGTTGGCGCCGGAACTCAAGCTCATCGGCTGGCCGGAGAAAAGGTTGAAGATGAATCCGACCTGCCAGCCACCCACCAAGTGTCCCAGCCAGCCGCCCGAGGACAGCCACGGCTTGCCGGGGCCGAAAGGCAGTTCCCAGATGCCGCTGTTGCGGAAGACGTGCGTGCGGTCGAAGGTCAACCGGCGGCGGTCCATGCGCCAGTTGCGGAGGTTGCGGTAGCTGTCGATCATCTCCTGGCCGGCGCCCTCTTCCTCGCCCAGGACCTTGCTGAAGGTGTAATTGCCCTGGAACGACCAGCCGGCCCCGAAGCGCTTGACGACCTCGACTTGCAGGGCGTGGTAAATCGAGCTGGCGAAGTTCGAGGTCAGCCGCGCCGAATCGAATTGCGGGTTGACGACGATCCAGTTCTCGGGCAAGCCTGCCCGGCGCAGCAGGCCCCCGCGCTCGCCGGTGAACATGTCGGTGTTGTTCAGCCAGGCGGCGAAGCTGGCGACATGGTTGTTGGCCAGATGTCCCTGGGTGGTGGAGATGGTGCGCACGGCATCGGAACCGGTGCGGTTGACGCCATCCACCACCCCGAGGCCGGGCACGTTCAGCCCATGGAAGATGCGGTCCAGCAGGGGCGCGTTCGCTCCCGCCTGGGTGAGGAGGAAGGCCTCGAGGATTCCGTTCTCGAAGATGTTCGTTTCGTTGACACTGGTGCCGCGGATCAGGCGCGTGCCTTTGTTGCCCACGTAGCGGACTTCCAGCCAAGCGTTCTGGCGCAGTTGCCGTTGGAGGGAGAGGTTCCAGTTCTGCACGTAAGGCGAGCGCAGGCCGGTGTCGAAGACGCGCACGATCTGCAAGCGGTCGGTCAGGGGCACGACCGCCAGTGGTCGGGTGTCCGCCGCCAGCGGGAGGCGGATGCGGGAAAGATCGAGGTAGTCGGGGGAGGTGAAATTCTTGACCTCGCGCAAGCCGGGCAAGTCGCCGGCCACCACGTCGGTCAGTCGCAGGGAATTCCGCTCGTAGCCAATCCCGTATCCCATCCGGAGGATGGTTTTTCCTTTTCCGAACCAGGGCAGCGACCAGCTCAAGCCCACGGCGGGCGCGAAATTGTTCCAATCATTCTCGTAGAGCTTGACGCGCGGGTTGGGCGAGCGCTTCCCCACCAGATGCACACGGGTGAGGGAACCTGCCATCCTCCCCGGTTGATACATGTCGGCGAAGCTGGTTCCCGAGATGCCGAAAATGGCGCCCGAACCTCCCACCAGGGAAGCCGCTTTGCCGTTGGCGTCCCAGGGCACGCTGTAGAACTCGTAGCGCACGCCCAGGTTGAGCGTGAGGTCGGGAGTCACTTTGAAATCGTCCTTGAAGTACCAGGCGAACTCACGCTGCTTCCAAGTCCGCTGCTTGCCCTCGCCGGCCACGAACTGGGGATCCGGCCCGCCGGGCGAGTTGAAGGCCTGGCGCACGCGAGCCACCGAACCGCTGAGCTCGTTGAGCAGGGACTCGGCAGTGGCCAGGTTCAGGCCGATGCCCGGGATGGTGGAGAGATTCTGAATGGGGGCGCTGCCCGTGCCGATCGTGGCGCGCGGCATGACGTCGAAAGAGTTGAAGCCGTTGCTGCTGGTGAACCGCACAGTGACGCCGCTTTTGAAGGCATGCCTGCCGCGCAGCCAAGTGAGGTCGTTGCTGAACTGGTAGACAGGCGTGATGCGGCCCTGCGGATCGTTGTCCGCATTGAGCGGGTTGGTCACCAGGCCGAATTCGATCAAGTAGGGGTGCTGGCCGGCCTTGGGCAACACCTCCAGCCCGGCGACTTCCCACGGCGCACGGAAGCGCAAGCGCGGTCTCAGGGCGCCGGCGCGAAATTCGTTGAGCAGATCGGGCCGCAAGGTGGAGGTCACGGCCAGCGAACTGAGAGAATCCCAGCCGCGGCTGTCGCCACCGGGCGCCTGGGGGAGCGGCTGGGGCATGAAGGTGTTGTCGTTGCGGTTGTATTCCTTGGTGTAGCTGAAGCTTGCCCGGTGCGAGCTCGTGAAGATGTGGTCCAGCTTGAGATTGAAGTGATCGAAGTCCTGCGAAGCGCTTCTGCGCCAGGTGTACCAGGCGGTGTTCAGGCCGTCCCCACCCCGGAAGTTGTTGGGCAGCGGCATCAGCTCGATGAGCTTGCGGATGGCGGGATCGAGGGCGGTACGATTGGGATCGCGGCCGAACAGCAGCACTTGCTGGAGGTCTCCGGTGGCCTGCGGAGGACGGACAGGGTTGCCGGCCAAGTCCACTGTAGGAACCGTGGCGTTGGCGTTGCCGTTGCGCACGCCGGGGAAGAAGCGGAAGATGCCGCGCCGCGCCGGCTCGGTGTAGACCGTGCTGCTGACGGAATCGCGCGTGCGGATACGCTGGAACTCCGCGACGACGTGGAAGAAGGTGCGGTTGCGCAGGATGGGCCCGCCGAGCCGCCCACCGAATTGGTTGCGGATGAGGAAATTGCGCGGGTCGCCCCGCTGGTTGTTGAAGAAGGTGTTCGCCGTGAGCACCGTGTTGCGGTGCGTCTCGAAGACGCTGCCGTGGAACTCGTTGGTCCCCGAACGGCTGATCATCTGGATCTGCCCTGAACCGCGGCCGAGCTCGGCGTCCGCGGGCGAAGTGATGACGCGGAATTCCTCCACACGGTCGGTCGAGGTGAAAATCGGGGAACTCACGCCGCTGTTGATGCGGTTGTCCTGGACGTTGATGCCGTCGAGCGTGATGTTCAACGTCCCGATGCGGGCGCCGGAAAAATTGTCGCCGACGACACCGGCTTGGATGTAGACCAGACTGAGGGCGTTGCGCGCGGGAATCGGCAAGTCGGTGATCTGCCGGCCGGCGACCATCCCGCCCACCGACGAGGTCACGTAACCTAGGGGAGTGGCGGCCTGGGCTGTCACCTCGACCGTTTCCGCCGTCGGACCCAGCTCCAGCGGGATGTTCAACTGGACGCGACCTCCGACCTCCAGCACCAGTCCCTGGTAGACGAACCGCCGGAAGCCGGGGTGCTCAACGGTGATCCGGTAGGTGCCGGGCGGCAGCGCGGCGAACAGGTAAACGCCCGCCTCGTTGCTGGTCACCGTGCTCGCGACTCCTGTTTTCACGTTCTCCGCGATCACCGTCACCCCGGGCACGGCGGCGCCGCTGGGATCGAGAACGGTCCCGGAAAGCACTGCATCCGTGCTCTGAGCCGAGGCCCAGAGCGCGCACGCGATCAGCACGCACCACTTGCTGTTCATCGCACCCACCCTTCCCCCGGAAACCGCCCCTCCTCGGGAGCGTTCCCGAGATTGGCGAGATTGTACCTGCTTTCCACGCGGCGAGTCAAACGGGCGCTGGACGGCGCGTCGGCCTTGCCGAGGGCCTGCTATGATGGCGAAAAATCATGCGGAGCAGAGTTCTGGGGTTCGTGCTTTGCCTGCTGGCAGCAGTCGTGGCGCGCGCGCAGCCGGAGTGGGCGGGGGCAGCCCGTATCCGGTTCGAGCTCGAGCGGCTGCGCGTACTGGGCAGCGCACTGATGATCGCCGCCCATCCCGACGACGAGAACACGGCACTGCTGGCCTGGCTGGCGCGCGGCCGCAAGCTGCGCACGGCATACCTTTCGCTGACTCGCGGCGAGGGCGGGCAGAATCTGATCGGACCAGAGCAAGGCGACGCGCTGGGCGTCATCCGCACGCAGGAATTGCTGGCGGCGCGGCGGCTGGACCTGGCCGAACAGTACTTCACCCGGGCGGTGGATTTCGGGTTTTCCAAATCCGCCGAGGAAACCCTGGCCAAATGGGGACGCGAGCAGGTCCTGGCGGACATGGTCTGGCTGATCCGTTCCTTCCGTCCCGATATCGTCATCCTGCGTTTCTCCGGGAGCGCACGCGACGGGCACGGTCATCACCAGGCCTCGGCGCTGCTGGGCCGCGAAGCCTTCGAAGCCGCTGGCGACCCCTCGCGCTTCCCCGAACAGCTGGCGATGGTGAAGCCATGGCGACCCCGGCGGCTGCTGTGGAACGCCTTCGGGGCGCCCGGGAAGGCTGCCATCGAGGTGGACGTCGGCGCCTACGATCCATTGTCGGGATCTTCTTTCACGGAGATCGCGGGGCTCAGCCGCAGCCTGCACCGCAGCCAGGGTTTCGGCGCACCGCTCCGGCGCGGCAGCACGCGAAATGCACTGGTGGTCGTCGCGGGCGAGCCCGCCAGCCGCGATCCCATGGAGGGAATCGAAACGAGCTGGCGCAGGATCCCGGGCGGCGAGGCCGTGGACGAAGCGCTGGGCGAAGCCCTGCACGCGTTCCGCTGGGAGGACCCTTCCCGCGTCGTTCCCGCGCTGGCCCGTGCCCGAAGATTGATGAGCCAGATGCGCGAGGAGTGGGCCGCGTTCAAGCTGCGCGAGCTCGACGAGACGATCGCGCTCTGCGCCGGGCTGTGGCTGGATGCCGCGGCAGAAAGCCGCTTCGCGCTCCCGGGACAGACCATGCGCTTGCGACTGGAGGCAGTGAACCGTTCGCAGCTACCGGTCCGCTGGCTTTCCACGACGGTCACGGACACGCAGGGTAAACGCCTGGAAGACGCGCCAGAGGTGGAGCTTCCGGAAAACCAGCTCGCGACCCGCGAAATGGTATGGAAATTCGCGGCAGACACTCCGTTCTCAGCGCCGTTCTGGCTGCTGGCGCCGCGAAGGGGCGAGGTCTATGGGATTCCAGAACCGGCCCTGAGCGTGCGGGCCGAGAGCCCGGCCGTCTTGGAAGCCCGGTTCCGGCTCTCCGTGGGACCGACCGAGATCGAAATCCGGCGGCCGGTGCGTTATCGCTACGTGGATCGCGTGCTCGGCGAACAAACGCGACGCCTGGAAGTGGTGCCGCCGGTCGCCTTGCGTCTTCCCACGCGCACGCTGCTTTTTCCGCAAGCGATGGCGCGCAGCGTCGAGGTCGAGTTGCGGGCGCAGACCTCGCCGGTGGCGGGCCATCTGCGCCTGGAGCTTCCGGCAGGCTGGAAAGCGGACCCGGCGGAGCATGCGTTCCGACTCGAAGCCGGGGCGGGCGCGCAGGCGACCTTCAGCTTCCGCATCGAGCCGCCGGTGCAGCCGGCGAGCGCTGCCGTGCGCGCAGTCGCCCGCGTGAACGGGCGCGAGATTGCGGTGGGCATCGAGCAGATCGAGTTTGCCCACATCGAACCGGTCACGCTGTTTCCTGCAGCCGAAGCCCGGCTGGTGCGGGCGGACGTGAAGGTCTTGGCGCGGCGCGTGGGTTACGTGATGGGCGCAGGCGACGAAATACCGGAAGCGTTGCGGCAGATGGGCTGCGAGGTGACGCTGCTCGGGGGAAACGATCTGGCGCACGGCGACCTGGATCGTTTCGACGCCATCGTGACCGGGGTGCGCGCCTACAACGTGCGCGCCGATCTGCGAGCCGCTCACCAGCGATTGATGGGGTACGTCGAACGCGGCGGCACGCTGGTCGTTCAGTACAACACCCTGGAAGGCGGACCGGCCGCCCGTCCCTTGCCGGAACTCGGACCCTATCCCATGCGCATCGGGCGCGAGCGCGTCACGGTCGAAGACGCTCCGGTGCAATTTCCCGATCCGGATCACCCGCTGCTGCTGGCGCCCAACCGCATCACGGCTGCGGACTTCGAGGGTTGGGTTCAGGAGCGCGGCCTGTATTTCGCCACCGAGTGGGATCCCCGCTATCAGCCGCTGTTCGCCTCCCACGATCCCGGCGAAAAGCCCCTGGCGGGGGGCACCCTGGCGGCCAAACATGGCCGGGGCGTCTACGTCTTCACCGCCTGGGCATGGTTCCGCCAGTTGCCTGCGGGCGTTCCCGGGGCCTACCGCATCTTCGCCAACCTCATCAGCGCGGGCAAGGCTTGGAGATAAGAGCGGGCGGCCCCGAGCCGACCGGCCACGCCCGCCGCAGGGTCGGAAATCAGAAAAAGCCAATCCATCTGCGGAACCGTGCACTATACTGAGAACGTTCATGCTCTTTGCGGTGGATGCGCACGCGGTCGGCAGCAGGCTGACGGGCAACGAGGTTTACATCAGGAGCCTGTTGGCGGCCATGGCGGAACTGCCGGGAAGCTGGGAACTGTTGGCGTACATTTCCCGGCCCGAAGCCGAAGCCTGGCTGCCGACGAGGGTGCGGCGGGCGCGCGTCTCCGCCAATCCGTTCGTCCGTTTGGGCGCCGATCTGCCCCGGTTGCTGCGGCGCCACCGGCCTTCCCTCATCCACGTGCAATACACGGCGCCGCTGCACTGTCCGACGCCGGTCGTGGTCACGGTGCACGATGTCAGCTTCCTCGAACACCCGGAATTCTTTTCGTCATGGCGGGCGAAGCAATTGCGATGGACGGTCCGTCGAACCGTGGCGCGGGCGGCGCACGTGCTCACGGGGAGCGAATTTTCGGCGCGCGCCATCGCGCGTCATTACCGCGGGTCGGCGCCGGAAATCACGGTGATCCCCCATGCCGCCGCGTCCATGTTCCGGCCCGTGGCACGGGAGACGGCGGCCGCCAAGGTTCGCTGGCGCTTCGGAATCGAACCGCCCTTCCTGCTGGCGGTGGGTGACTTGCAGCCGCGCAAGAATCAGGCGGGCCTGGTCGAGGCTTTCGCAGGCCTGCTCCGCGTACTGCCGGGCTCGAAGCTCCGACTGGTGCTGGCGGGCAAGCCCACGGCCTACGCGGCGCGTGTGCGAGCGGCAGCCGTCCGGCTGGGTGTGGCCGAGCGGACCCATTTCCTCGGCTACGTCAGCGACGAGGACTTGCTCTACCTCTACAACGCTTGCGAGCTGTTCGTGTTCCCCTCCTGGTACGAGGGCTTCGGAATCCCTTTGCTGGAAGCCATGGCGTGCGGCGCCCCGGTGGTCTGCTCGAACCGCTCGGCGCTGCCGGAGGTGGCCGACGCAGCAGCCCTGTTTTTCGATCCGGCCAGCACCGAACAGATGGTGCGCGCCATGCGCGACGCGTTGCTGGCCGACGAGCTGCGCCTGAGGTTGAAGCGGCTCGGATTGCAGCGGGCCGCACAGTTCACCTGGCAACGCACCGCCGAGCAGACCCTGCGGATCTACCGCCGCGTCGCCGCAGCCGACGCCCGCCCGAGCGCTGCGAGCCTGCCTACGGCGCACGTGTCACGCGGATGAGGTGGTCCCTGTTGGTCGCACTGGCCGCCGGCGCAAGCGCCTGCTGCGCGACGGACGAGGAAACGCTGAACTACACCGTGAACTGGCCAAGCGGCTTGAGTCTCGGAGAAGCCAGCCTGCGTGCGCGCTCCGCGGGCGAGCGCTGGGAATTGGAGTTCGAGATTGACGCGGCCGTGCCCGGCTACGCGGTCCAGGACCGGTACCGCTCGATTGCGCGGCCGGATCTTTGCGCCTTGGAGCTCGAGAAACGCTTCGTGCATGGCCGCAAGAGGGGACACGAGCGGACCAGCTTCGACGCCGAGCGTGGCGTCGCGCTGCGCGAAACGCTGGGAGGCGGCGGCAAGACCGAAATGGCGGCGCCCGGTTGCCCCCGGGATGCCCTGGCGTATCTGTACTACGTACGCCGAGAGCTGGCACAGGGCAGGCTGCCCCGCTCGCAGGAGGTCTTCTTCGGCGCGCGTTATCAGGTGAATCTAGAGTACCGAGGCTTCCACACTGTCACGGTGAACGAGCAGCGCATGCAAGCCGACTGTTACGAAGCCATGGTCAAGGGGCCCGCCTCGCAACACAGCTTCCAGATCTACTTCGCACGCGACCCGGCGCGCACTCCCCTGCTGGTCCGCCTCTCGCTTCCGCTCGGGATTTTCTCGATGGAGCTGGTGCGTTGACCATGCGCGTGGCGATGGTCTCACCCTTGCCTCCCTCGAAAAGCGGAATTGCCGATTATGCCGCGACCCTGGCGGATCACCTCGGCCGGCTGGTGCGCCTGGATCTGGTGAGCCAGGCCGGGGAGCGCTGGGATCCCAGCTCCTACGACGTGATTCTCTACCAGATCGGCAACAATCCCTGGCACGACTTCGTCTACGAACTCGCGCTGCGATACCCGGGCGTGGTCGTGCTGCACGAAGCAAACCTGCATCACCTATTGGCGGAACTGACGATCCGGCGCGGGGACTGGGATGCCTACCTCGGCGAACTGGAATACGATGCCGGGCCGGAGGCAGCGGCTCGCGGCCGATTGGCGCGCTCGGGCAAGGTTGGCCTGGACTACGAGGGCGTGCCCATGCTGCGGCGGCTGCTCGAGCGCAGTCGGGCGCTCATCGTGCATAGCCGTTACGTGGCGGAGCAAGCCCGAAGGGCCGGCTTTCGAGGTCCCATCGCTCGCATTCCGCACGGCGCCTGGATCGTCGAAGCGGATGGCGTCGGTTACCGCAGACGGCTCGGGCTGGATGAAACCACGCCCCTCGTCGGGATCTTCGGACATCTGAAGCCCTACAAGCGGATCCCAGAGGCATTGCGCGCCTTCCGCCGCCTGGTGCGCCTCGCGCCCCGCGCACGCATGATGCTGGCCGGCGAGCCGCATCCGGATCTGCCCCTGGCGCCCTTGTTGCGCTCGCTCGATCTGGAAGCGCACGCGCGCGTACTCGGTTACTTGCCACTCGAGGACTTCACCGGCTACATGGCGGCCTGTGATGTCGTCGTGAACCTCCGTTATCCGACGGTGGGGGAGACGTCCGGGAGTCTGCTGCGGGCGCTGGGTCTGGGCAAGCCTGTGCTCGTCTCCGACGTGGGCGCTTTCTCGGAGCTGCCCGACGAGATCTGCCTGAAGGTCGAAGTCGGCCCAGCCGAGGAGGATCTCATCTTCGAGTTTCTGAATGTCCTGGTGGCGCGACCCGATCTGGCTCGCGCGCTTGGGGAGCGGGCTCGCGCGTGGGTGGAAAAAGAATGTTCGTGGCCGGTGGTGGCGCGCCAGTATGCGTCGTTCCTGCGAGCGGTTGCCGAAGGACGAAGCTCGGATTGGGAGGCGGCTGTTGCAGGTACGCCTCCGCCCGCGCCTGCGGTGGCCGTGTCTCCTCCCAAAGCCGACTACATTCTGTCCTGGGTCTCGGACCCCGAGGCGCGCACGTATGTGGAAATGCACCGCACGCGCCTCGAGGTGACGCTTGCCATTACGCCTGCAGGCGGACCCGGAGACCGGGTCCTCGAAATGGGCGCCTATCTTCAGATCACGCCGGCCCTCAAAACGCGACTGGGCTATGAAGAAGTGCGCGGATGCTATCTCGGTCCGGCAGGCCGCACGGAGCGCCGCACCGTGGTATCCGAACAGGGCGAACGCTTCGAATGCGATGTGGACCTATTCGACGCGGAACGCGACCGCTTCCCTTATCCAGACGGATACTTCGCCACCGTGCTCTGCTGCGAGGTTCTCGAACACCTGGCCTTGGATCCCATGCACATGCTGGCGGAAGTCAACCGTGTCCTGAGGGAAGGCGGGCATCTCGTGCTGAGCACGCCCAATATTGTCTCCTTGCGTGCGATCTCAGCCGTTCTCCAGGGTTACCATCCCGGATTGTTCTCACAGTATGTGCGGCCCGAGCGCGCTCCGAGCGAACCCAGGCATCACCGCGAGTACACTCCGCGGGAGGTCCAGCAACTGCTCGAAGATGCGGGCTTCACGGTCCTGCACTTGAAGACCGGGCCCTACCGGGAAGACGCGCGGTCCGAATACCATTGGGTGCGCGAGCTGCTCGAGCGACACAGCCTGCCCACCGACCTGCGCGACGAAGCCATCCACGTGGTAGCGCGGAAAACAGGGCCGGTCAGGCAGCGCTATCCCTCGTGGTTGTATGTGGGAGGGGAGCGGTGAAGCTCGCACTCCGAGATCCTGTGGTCGAGCTAGAAGAGGCGACCCGCGTGGTGCGCGTGGAGCTCACGGTCGAGAACGCCTCGCGCCAGACCTGGCAGCCCGCGGAGGGTTTCGCACTCGGTTTTCAGATCTTCGACCCCGACACCGACATCTTGATCGTCGACGGGAAAAGAGTGCCGTTCGAGGAGGAGCTGACGGCGGGGGTACGACGCACGGTGCGGCTGGAAATTCCGCTGCCTGCCGAGCCCGGGCGGTACCGCATCTTCGTTTCCCCGTTGCAGGAGAATGTCTGCTGGTTCTACGAGCGTGGTTGGCCCTTCCTGCTCATCGAAGCGGAGGTGGCTGGGGGGAACGCGCGCTTGCTGAGGAGCCGGCTGGCGACGCGTAGCGCTCTGCGCCGGGAAAGGCTCCTTCGGGCTGTGGGGCGTGGCTTCACTTATCCGGTGCTGAGCATCTGGCGCAACCGGAAGTTGATCCGTGCGATGGTACGGCGCGATATCCGCGGACGGTACCGGGGTTCTTTCATGGGCCTGTACTGGACGGTCCTGAACCCGCTGTTGCTGATGCTCACGTACTTCTTCGTCTTCGGCATCGTACTGCGGGCGCGCCTGGGCGCCGATCCGAGCCGCACCGGCTTCGCCTTGTACTTTCTGGCCGGGATGCTGCCCTGGCTTCCGTTCAGCGAGGCGACGGGGCGCGCGCCGTGGGTGATCCTCGAGCACCGGAATTTCGTCAAGAAGCTGGTATTTCCGGTCGAGACCTTGCCGGTGAACCTGGTCGTAGCAGGGTTGGTCACGGAAGCTTTCGCCCTGGGCCTGTTCCTGGTCGCCTTGCTGGTGCTGCGGGGCGCCGTTCCCGCGACGGCCCTCTGGTTGCCCGTACTGGTGGTTCCCCAAGTCCTGTTTACTATGGGCCTCTGTTGGTTCCTGGCCGCTCTGGGCGTCTACCTGCGGGACCTCGGGCAGGTCATCGGCTTTATTCTGACGCTATGGTTTTTCCTCACGCCGATTTGTTATCCGGCCGAATCGCTGCCCCGCGAGGCCCTGCCGGTTCTCAGCAAGAATCCGCTGTTCGTGCTGGTCGAAGGCTACCGAACGGTCCTGCTCGACCGCGCCGCACCCTCGTGGGGCCCTGTTTGGAAGCTATGGTCGGTTTCCCTGGTCGTGTTCTTCGGCGGCTACGCTTGGTTCTACAAGCTGCGGAAGAACTTCGCCGACGTGATCTGAGGACGTGGCAGCGGGCCTGGGCTCAGCCGCGCGCAGGTGCGAAGTAGCCACGAGCCAGCTCCGGTTTGGCCTCAAGCGCCTTGCTCCAGCAGGCGCGCGCCTCCTCGATCTGGCCCAAACCGTGCAGCACGTGTCCGAGGTTCAGAAGCGCCTCGGCGAAGTCCGGCTGCTCCTCCAGCGCCTGGCGGTAGCGTTCGGCCGCTGCTGCGGGCTGCCCGGCATCCTGAAGCAGCACGCCCGCGTTGTAGATAATCTCGGGCGAGCGCTCGCCCAGCGCGATCAGGCGCTCGTGGTACTCGAGAGCCTCGTCGAAGTTCCGGCGCTGCAAAGCCAGCGCGGCCAAGCCGCGCAAAGCGTGCACGGACCTCGGATCCAGATCCAGCGCCTGCTCATAGGCCGCCTGCGCCAGATCGAGCTCGCCGAGCTTCCAATACGACAGCGCGAGGTTCAACTGCGCTTC
>JANXAE010000050.1 GCA_025062235.1 Bryobacteraceae bacterium | reverse complement strand
GTTGCTGTTCGGCGAGAAGCGCCTGTCGCGAAAGGCGCACTGGGCGGTCTCGCTGCTGTTGTGGCTGGGAACCTGGCTTTCGGCCTACTTCATTCTGGCCACCAACGCCTTCATGCAGCATCCAGTGGGCTACAAGATCCTTCCCGGCGGGGAGCTGCAACTGGAAAGCCTCGGGTCGCTGCTGCTCAATCCCTGGTTGGGTTGGATGTTCCTGCACAACCAGTTCGGCACAGTGGTGACGGCCGGCTTCGTGATGGCTTCGATCGGAGCCTTCTACTTGCTCAGCGACCGGCACGTCGAGTACGGCCGCACCTTCGTGCGGCTGGGGGTGATCGCTGCCGGCGTCGCCAGCATCCTGATGCTGTTTCCCACCGGGGATATGCAAGTGCGAAACGTCGCGAAGTACCAGCCCGTGACGCTGGCCGCCATGGAGGGGCTGTTCGAGACGATGGAAGGCGCGCCCATCGCCATCCTGGGCCAGCCGGACATGGAGAAGATGCGGCTGGACAATCCCCTGCTGGTGCCGCGAATGCTCAGCTTCCTGACGTACCGGCGCTGGACGGCCGAGGTGAAGGGGCTGGACGCATTCCCGCGCGATCAGTGGCCCGATCAGGTTCCGCTGCTCTATTACGCCTATCACATCATGGTGGGTCTGGGCACCATCTTCATTGCTGTGTCCCTCGTTTCCCTTTTCAAGCTGCGCAGGGGCACGCTGTTCGCCAGCCGCCGCTGGCTCTGGGTGCTGCTGCTGATGGCGCCCTTCCCCTTCATCGCCAACACCGCGGGCTGGATGACGGCCGAGATGGGCCGCCAGCCGTGGTTGGTCTACGGGGTGATGCGCACCAGCGAGGGCGCGTCCTACAACGTCTCTTCTGGCAATGCCCTTTTCACCCTGATCGGCTTCATGGGCATGTACGCGGTGCTCTCGATCCTGTTCCTGTATCTGAGCTACCGCGAAGTGGATCACGGACCGGAACCGGCGGCGCAGCCGAGTGCAAGCTGAGGAGGGCGCGATGGAGACACTGTGGTTCACGCTGGTTGCCTGGATGCTGACGATGTACGTGCTGCTGGACGGCTTCGATCTCGGGGCGGGCGCGTTGCACCTGCTGGCTGCTCGCGACGAGTCCGGCCGGAGGCAAATCCTGCGCAGCATCGGACCGGTCTGGGATGGCAATGAGGTCTGGCTGCTGGCGGCGGGCGGCACGTTGTATTTCGCCTTTCCCGCCCTTTACGCTTCCAGCTTCAGCGGCTTTTACCTGCCTCTGATGATCGTGCTCTGGCTGTTGATCCTGCGCGGCGCGGCGATCGAATTCCGCAATCATTTGCGCAGTCCGGTGTGGATTCCTTTCTGGGACGTGGTGTTCTCCGGGGCAAGCGCGCTGCTGGCGATCTTCTACGGAGCGGCCCTGGGCAATGTGGTGCGCGGCGTGCCGCTCGATGATTCCGGACATTTCTTCTTGCCGCTGTGGACGGATTGGCTGCCCGGCCCGGAACCCGGCATTCTCGACTGGTACACGGTGCTGGCCGGTGTGGCCGCGCTCGCCGCACTCGCTCATCACGGCGCGCTCTGGATCGCGTTGAAGACCGCCGATCCGGTCGCCAGCCGGGCGCGGGGGATTGCCGGGCTGCTGTGGTACGCCGTGCTCGGGCTCACGCTGGTTCTGACCGGCGCGACCTTCCGCGTGCAACCGCATATCCCGGCGCGACTGGGCGAGCAGCCGTGGATCTACCTGTTCGCCGCTCTGGCGCTGGGCGGACTGCTGTGGTCTCTGCTGGCTCGGCGGCGGGGCGAGGACGCACGCGCCTTCCTGGGCTCCTGCCTCTATCTGGCAGGTATGCTCCTGAGCGTGGCCTTTGGCCTCTATCCCAACCTTCTGCCCTCCAACACGAATCCCGCCCTGAGCCTGACGATCTACAATGCGGCCACCGGCGCCTACGCCATGCGCGTGGCTCTTTATTGGTGGATCCCCGGCATGGCGTTGGTGCTGTTCTATACTTGGTTCACCTACCGCCGGTTCGCTGGCAAGGTGCGGCTGGAGGAAGAAGGGTACTGAACGGCCGTGAACATCGGAGTCTTGCAGGAGCGCAATCCCGGCGATCGCAGAGTGGCGCTCACTCCTGCCGTCGTCCGCCAGCTAGCCGCCCGCGGTCACAAGATCTGGTTCGAGCGCGGCGCGGGCAACGGCGCCATGTTCACGGACGAGGAGTTCACGCGCGCCGGCGCCTCGCTGGCGTACTCTGCCCCGGAGGTCATTCACCGCTCCGATCTGGTGGTGAAGATCTCGACGCCGCGGCTGGAGGAGGTCGAGGAAGCCCATCCCGGCTGCGCGATCATGGCCTTCTACCACATGGCCGTGGCCGGAGCGCAACTTTTCCAGCGCCTGGTCGAGCGCCGGATCACGGCGATCGGCTGCGAGATCATCGAGACCGACGACGGGCGACTTCCGGTGCTGGCGGCTCCCAGCGAAATCGCGGGGCAGATGGCCATCCCGCTCGCCACGCACCTGTTGCGCTCCTCCTCGGGCGGACGCGGCATCCTGCTGGGCGGCAGCCCGGGTGTGCCGCCGGCGCACGTCGTCATCCTGGGTGCGGGTACGGTGGGCACCTGGGCAGCCCGCGCCGCGGTGGCGGCCGGCGCGCGGGTCACCGTGCTCGACATTGACCCGGAGAAACTGCGCCGCCTGGTCGAGCACGTGCCCCACGTGGCGACGGCGCTGGCCGATCCCGACAGCGTCGCCGCCGCGGTGGAGGGCGCCGACGTACTCATCGGCGCGGTGCTGGTTGCGGGCGCGCGCACTCCGCACGTGGTCACGCGCCAGATGGTCGAACGGATGCGGCCCGGCTCGGTCGTCATTGACGTGGCCATAGATCAGGGCGGCTGTGTGGAGACCAGCCGGCCCACGACGATCGCCGAGCCGACCTTCGTCTACCGCGGCGTCGTGCATTATTGCGTGCCCAACATGACCGCGGACATGGGACGGTCGGCCTCGATCGCCATCGCCCAGGCGCTCATGCCGTATGTGCTGACGCTGGCCGACCGCGGCATCGAAGGCGCGCTGCGCAGCTCGAGCGCGTTAGCCCGAGGGGTCTATCTCTATCGCGGCGACTGCGTACAGCCCCGACTGGCGGCCGCCTGGAATGTCCCATGCCATGAGCTACAGCAGCTGCTCGATGCGGGCGGTGGCCATGAATCCGGATTGCGGTCATGAGATGGATTGACCAGTATCGCGCCAAGGTCACCACCGCCGATCGCGCCCTCCGGGTCGTCAAACCGGGTGACCGCATCCACATCCATGGCGGCTGCGCCGAACCGGAAGAACTGGTGGAGGCCCTTTTGCGTCGCGCGCCCGAGCTGCGCAACGTGGAGATCGTCCACCTGACCACGATGGGCAACGCCGATTACACGCTGCCCCAGTACGAGGGCATCTTCCACCACGTGGCCTTCTTCATCGGCGCCAACGTGCGGCAGGCGGTGCACGAAGGCCGCGCCGATTACATCCCGATCTTCCTGCACGAGATCGAGAACCTGTTCCGGACGGGTGCCATGCCGCTCGATGTCGCCCTCATCCAGTGCTCGCCGCCGGACGACTACGGCTATATGAGCCTCGGCGTGGGGGTGGACATCGCGCTCACCGCGGCGCAGTGCGCGCGCCACGTCATCGTCCAGGTCAACGACCAGTGCCCCCGCACGCTGGGCGACGCCTTCCTCCACGTGAGCAAGGTCGAAGCCATCGTCGAGACCTCCCGTCCCCTGCCGGAGTACCGCAAATCCGAGCCTACGGAAGTCCACCACCGCATCGCACGCCACGTGGCCAACCTCATCCCCGACGGCGCGACGCTTCAGACCGGCATCGGCGAGATCCCCGACGCCGTGCTCGCCGCGCTCGCGGACCACAAGGATCTCGGCGTGCACAGCGAAATGGTCTCCGACGGCGTCATTGACCTCATTCAGGCCGGAGTGATCAACAACGAAAAGAAGACGCTGCATCCGAACAAGGTCATCGCGGGCTTCGTCCTCGGCACCAAGCGCCTGTTCGACTTCATCCACGACAACCCCATCTTCGAGTTCCATCCCACCTCGTACTGCAATGACCCGTTCGTGATCGCGCAGAACGATCGCATGGTGGCCATCAACTCGGCCATCGAGGTGGATCTCACCGGGCAGGTCTGCGCCGATTCCATCGGTCCGTTGCCTTACAGCGGCATCGGCGGGCAGGTGGATTTCATTCGCGGCGCCGCGCGATCCAAGGGTGGGCTGCCCATCATCGCCTTGCAGGCCACGGCCAAGGAAGGTACCATCTCGCGCATCGTGCCACTGTTGCGCTCGGGTGCGGGCGTGGTCACTTCGCGCGGCGACGTGCACTACGTAGTGACCGAATACGGCGTCGCCTACCTTCACGGCAAGACGCTGCGCGAGCGCGCCGAGGCGCTGATCCGGATCGCGCACCCTGCCTTCCGCGAGGAGCTTGAGCGCGAGGCCAAGCGGATCGGCCTGCTAGGGAAGCGGCAATGAGGCGGAGCCGGCGGCCTCTGGCGGCCGGGCTGGCCGTCACGGCTTCAAGCGAACTCCCAACTTCGCAGGAGCTGTCCGCTGGCGCGCTTGAGCCGGATCCAGTCGAATTCGATCTCGCCCGGCTCGGGCCCGAATTCTAGCGAGAGGATCGCCAGGTCGTCGGTCGCTTCGAAGTGCACGGCGTATTCGCGCCACTCGCCGTCGCTCAAGAAGTGAACCGCCCGGCGGTTCTGCGGGTTGCGCAGGTCGGTAAGGACGCTCCAGGAGAAGCCGGCAACGGAGGCGCCGCGACCGCGGGCCCGGAACTCGAGCGACATGGGGCCGCCGGGTGCGACGAAAGCACGTTCCAGTCGCGCGCCCTTTCCCGAGCACCGCACGACCAGTCGGCCCTCCCTCCGGGCCGCACGGCAGGCGGTTTGCGTGCACCAGCCGTCCACCTCCGTGCGATCGCGGTCCCAAGGCATGACGCGATTCTCCGGGAACTGGCCCTGATCGCCGGTG
This sequence comes from Bryobacteraceae bacterium, assembly GCA_025062235.1. GTDB lineage: Bacteria > Acidobacteriota > Terriglobia > Bryobacterales > Bryobacteraceae > DTHT01. The sequence continues at coordinate 16,454 of JANXAE010000050.1, read as the reverse complement.
CGCCGGATCCACTCCTCCAGCAGGGAACGCATGCGTTCGAGCGTCTTGCGGTGCGCCGGATCGGCGGCGAGATTGCGCACCTCGTGAGGGTCGTTCTCCAGATCGTAGAGTTCCTCGGGAGGGCGCCGGTCCGCCAGCAACAGCGCGGACGGCCCCGTGAGTTTGCCTTCTTCGGCGAGCTGGCGCATGACGGCCAGCGTCGGGTAGTTCACGTCCTTGTAGACGTTCTGCTGTGCGTAGGGGCGCTCGGGGAAGAAATTGCGGAGGTACTTGAACCGGCGGGTCCGCACGCAGCGGATGCGATCCACCGTCTCGTCGCAGCGGTCGCGTGCCGCGACAATGTGATCGCGCGGCGAGCCGCCGAGCCACGGAAACGCGCGGCCATGCATGTGGGGCGGCGGTTCGATGCCTGCCATCTTCAGGGTGCTGGCGGTGATGTCCAGGGCGCTGACCAGTTCCGTGCAAACCGTGCCGGGCTGGAGGCTGGCAGGCCGGAACTTCTCCGGCACCCGCACGATGAGCGGGATGCGGATGCCCTCGTCGTAAAGGAACTGCTTGCCGCGCGGCATGGGGCGGCCGTGGTCGCTCAGGAAGAACACGATCGTATCGTCGGCGAGGCCTTCTTCGTCCAGGCGCGCCAGCACCCTGCCCACTTTTTCGTCCAGACTCTGGAGCGTCTCCAGGTACATCGCGAAGTCCTTGCGGACGGCAGGATGGTCCGGGTAATAGGGCGGCAGCTCGACGCTGGCCGGGTCCACCGCTCGTCCCGGCGAGCGGTGGAAGGGCCGGTGCGTCTCGGAAAAGTTCACCTGCGCATAGAACGGCTGCCCCGGACGACGGCCCTTCCAGTCATCGCCCTCGAAAACGTGCTCGGCCTGGAAATTGAAGTCCGTCTTTGCCGTGCCCCGCACGCCTGGGGCGGCCGGCACGACGTTGGCCGTGTAGTAGCCGGCGCGTTGCAGGTATCGTGTGAAGACCTCTATGCCTGCGGGCAAGCGGTAGCCGTCATCGCGGTGGCTGCGATGATTGTGCGCCCCGATCGTCGTCTGATACATGCCGGTCGCAATCGCCGAACGCGATGGCGAACAGACCGGCCCGGTGACGAATGCGTTGGCGAAACGAACGCCCTCGGCGGCGAGCCGGTCCAGGTTGGGTGTGTGTACACTCCGATTGCCGTAACAACCCAGATCCGGGCTGAGATCTTCGGCGATGAGCCAGAGGATGTTGGGCCGCGGTGCGGCGCCCCGCGCCGTGCGGGCGAGCAGGGCCGTGGCCGCCACGGCCTCCCGCCGTGTGAGCGACATGCCCGTTCCTCCGGCGGCGATCAGAACGCGATGCGCAGGCCGAGCTGGATGGTGCGCGGCGCGGAGGCGCTGCTGATGGCGCCGAATCCGGGCCCGCCCAGCGCTCGCGCCGGCAGGCCAAAATCGGGGTGGTTGAAAGCATTGAACAGATCGGCCCGGAATTGTATCAGCCGCTGCTCGCCCCAGGTGAAGTTCTTGTTCAACGAGAAATCGAAGGTGCTGCGGCCGTCCGCGCGCACGATTCCGCGGCCGGCGTTGCCGAAGGTGTAGGGCGGGGGCGCCACGAAGGCTTCGGTGTCGAACCAGCGATCCAGACGCCTTTTCTCCGGGGGCAGGTTCGGATTGCGCAGGACGTTGGCGCGCTGCGCACCCGCGGAGAAGGCGTTGGTGGTGTTGGTTTGCGTCGTCACCGTGAAGGGGCCGCCGCTCTGTACGTTGACGATGGAGCCGATGGTCCAACCGCCAAAGACGGCGGAGGCCCACCCACGCGTCAGCCAACGGCGCCCTTTGCCCCAAGGCAGGTCGTAGACCGCGCTCGCCACGAAGCGGTGCACGATGTCAATGGAAAGCGGCCCTTTGTCCAGGCGGCGGTTGTAATAGTCCTGATAGATCTGATCGTCGCCCAGGTTGCCCGCGCCCGATTCGTTGATCTGCCCGATGTTGCGCGACCAGGTGTGGCTGGCGAGCAGGCTCAGGCCGTGCGAAAGCCTTTTCTCCACACGGACGGAGCCGGCGTGATAGTTGTGCGCGCCCATGGCCGGCACCAGGATCTGTACGTTGTTGAACTGAGGATAGGGCCGACGAAGTTGCGCGTTGCCAGGCCCCATCAAGGCCGGCGGCACCTGGTTGATGGTCAACGTCGTGATGGGCATCTTGCGCCCGAGGTTGCCGACGTAGGAAAGTTCCAGGACCGTCTGGTGCGGCAGCTCGCGCTGCACGCTCAAGTGGAATTGTTGCGAATAGCCGGTCCTCCGGTTCCGCTCGAAGAAGGTCACGTTGGTAGTCGGCGTGCGGCCCACGGGCACAGCGCCGAACCCCTCGTCGAGCACAGGCGGCCGGAGAGTGACGTTGACGCCCTGAGCGAGATAGAAGGCCGGGGTGATGCCGTTATCCGGCGAGGACAGCCCGGCCGAGCGCTCGAATCCCAGCGAGGCCACATTCGGCACGCCATGGGCGAAGGGATGCTCGTAGAAAACGCCGAAGCCGCCTCGCAGGACGAGTTTGGGCGCTCCGAAGGGGCGCCAGGCGAAGCCCACGCGCGGCCCGTAGTTGTTCCAGTCCGGATCGTAAGGACGCCGCGGCCAACCTCCCACGCCTGCGAAACGCACCACGCCGGGCGTGCCCGAAACGGGATTGATCGCCCTCATGTCGAAGCTGTTCATGCGGTCGTTCTTGTCCATGAGCGGCGTGTCGGTTTCCCAGCGCAGGCCCAGATTCAGCGTCAAGTTGGGCGTGACCTTCCAGTCGTCCTGCAGGAAGCCGGCCACGTACCAGCTGTAGCGGTCCAGCGGATCGGTGTCGCGCAACGAGAACGAGTTGACGAAACCGACCAGGAAGGAAGCCATGCCGAAACCGGTGGCGGCGTCGGCGGGCAGCCCTGTGCCCGTCGTGGCGAAGCTGAAGTCGCCCGAGATGCTGGGACGGTTCACGTCCACGTTGATGCTCTTGCGCAGTTCACCGCCGAACTTGATCACGTGCTGCCCGCGAATCCAGGTCCAGTTGTTCACCCACTGGTGCTGGCGGATTGGGAACTGGCGGCGCTCGTTGCTCGAGCCGAGCGCGGCCATGCCCGCGACGCTGATGGCCGGGAAGGCCCCGGTGGGCACGCCCTTGAGGCCGATCTCCTGCACGATGTTGCTGCCCAGCCCCGCGGATTTCGCGTGCCAGGTCCGATGAGCGAAGCTGTAGCGGGCATCCATGACGAGCGAGCTGGTCCAGGTGTGCGTGTCCACAAACAGGAAGTTGGTTTCATAGCGTCCCGCATCGAACGGATTCTCGGGATCGGCCTCCTTGCGCGGATAGTTGGATGTCCAGCGATAGGGATCGCGGTTGTAAACAAAGCGGTAGTAGAAGCGGTTTCGGTCGCTGAAGACGTGATCCACCCGCCCGGTGACGTTGTCGCGGATGAACTGGCGCGCACGGTTGCCCGCGAAGTTCTGCGCGCCTGTGACGTTGATGGGCGGCCGGTTGGGCAGAGGCCAGAGCGCGGCCAGTTGCCGAGCCACCGGGTCCAGGCGGGTGGGTGGGATCACGTTGCCCGGGAAGCGATCACGGACGACCTGGCCGCCGACCGTCCGTGTGGTCGCCGGATCGTAGATGGGGATGACCTGGCCGCGCGCGTTGAAGGTCTGCGAGAAGTCGCCGCGACGCTGCAACTCCGTGGGCACCGTCAGGATCTGCGTGAATCCGTCCGTGCGCCGCGTTCCCTCGTAGCCTACGAAGAAGTGCGTGCGGTCGCGAACGATGGGACCGCCCAGCGTCGCGCCGAACAGGTTGTAACGCAGCGGGGCCTTGATCTTGCGCGTGCCCTCGGTGGGTGCGAAGAACCCGGCGGCGTCCAGCCGGTCGTTGCGCAGGTACTCGAAGGCACTGCCGCGGAACTGGTTCGTACCCGACTTCGTGGTGCTGACGACGAGGCCCCCCGCCGATCCTCCGAACTCAGCCGAATAGTTGTTGTGCACCACGCGGAACTCGCGAATCACTTCGACGGGCGGGTCTATGTCCACTTGCCCGATGCCCAGCCGCATGTTCTGGATGTTGCCGCCATCGAGCCAGAACATCTGGTTCTCGGTCCTACCGCCTGCCAGGCTGAACAGCGGCTTGGCCAGACCGCTGTAGTCCACCCAAACCGTGTTGGCCGCCAGCCGCACCAATTCGAGAGCGCGGCGATTGCCCAGCGGCATCTCGGTGACCACGCGGCTGTCCAGGAACTGGCTTACCGTGGCGGAGGTGCTTTCAAGCAGCGGCGCATCGGCGCGGACCTCGACGACCTCGGTGACGCTGCCCAGCTCCATGCGAATGTCGAGCCCCAGCTCCTGCGCCGTCTCCAGCACCAGCCCTCTGCGTTCGTACTTCTTGAAGCCGGCCACCGTGGCCGTGATCGTGTAACGGCCGGGCGCAAGGAACGGTAGCACGTAGATGCCTGCCTCGTTGCTCCGGCTGCGTGTGGCGACGCCGGTCTCCTCGTTCGTGGCGATGATGTCGGCGGCCGGTATGGCGGCGCCCTCGGGATCGAGGACTCGCCCGGTGATGCGAGCTTGCGAGCTCTGTCCCCACAGAATGCCAGTGGTCAGACAGACAAAAAAGACCGCTCCGTGCAGAAACGACCGCGGCATGATTGACACCCCAAAGCTGACTGTGTCTCCCATTATAAAGCACAAACTATGCAACGCGGCGGCCCGCAGGGATGCGCGCCCGGTGCGCGCTGCCAACTGCGCCTTGTCGCCGGCAGGCCTAGCGCGACCGAATGTGCTCCGACGTTGGGTCCTCTGGCCGCCGCTTGCTCGAGTGGGCGGACGAGAGCGCTGGGAAGGGCGGCCGCGGCGCATGGCTTCCATTTATTTTTGCGCGTTCTCGAATCCGGCCACGCGCTTGCATGCCGCGCCGGGCGAGCCCGATGCGGTCGGGCCCGGCCAGCGCGCGGGCGCCGTGTCGCGGCCAGACCGGCTCGCCGACGGCGATCATTCGCCGACGACGGTGACGGTGACTTCGCGCTCGCGCGGGCGGTTGTCGAAGTCGCAGAGCACGACCTGCTGCCAGGTTCCCAATTCGAGTCGTCCATCCCGGAGCGGGTAACTCCGGGCGGTGCCCATGAGCGCGCTGCGCAGGTGGGCGTAGCCGTTGTCGTCCCCCCAGCGCTGGTTGTGCGCGTAATCGGCGTCGCTGGGGGCGATCGTCTCGAGCGCCCGCTGCAAATCGGCCACGGCGCCGGGCTCGTACTCGATGGTGGTGATGCCGAGCGTCGAACCTTTGCCGGAAATGTTCACGATGCCGGCGCGGATCTTGCTTTCCGCGACGATTCGCTCGACATGCCTCGTGATGTCAACGACGTCGGCGTGTCCTCGCGTGGGGACGCGGAAACTCTTCTGGTAGACGGCCATGCTTTGCCTCCGCTCTGCGCGACGGTCGTGGTCGGCGGGTCCTGGGGCCTCGCATCCCGCTACCGCCGCGGCTAGAATAATAGCGGAACGGGTTCTGAGCAGGAGGTCCCATGCCTCAGTACTCATTCATCTGTCAGGATTGCAAGAAACCCTTCACCCTGATCCTCCACATGGCGGACCTGGACAAGGGCGGCTTCAAGTGCCCTGAGTGCGGGAGCACGCGCGTCGAGTTCAAACCGGAGCCCTTCTTCGCCAACACGTCGAAGAAGAGCTAGGTGGCGCCGGAACGGCGCAGCGCCTCGGGCGAGAAGGATCGGCCCCCCGCCGGAGCGGCTGCGAGCAGCCGGCGACGTTCCTCTCCCGCAAGCGAGGTGAAACCGGCCGCCACCCGCAGGGCAGCGCGCAAGCTTTGTCCGTCGCCCGGCGGGGTGGCGGCCGCGGCGTATTTCGGGAGCTTCTAGCGCAACACAACAGGCGCGGTTTCCGGATCCGTCCCCGGTGGATGGCAGTTTTTCGGGCTTGCCGTCTTGCTGCGTTCGGCCTGGCGCTGCCGGAGCGCACCACGACGGTGCTGCCTGGACCGACAATGGAGATTGCTACGTCGTCGCGGGAACGGCGCCGTGGCAGCGGACCGGCGGCAAATGGGGCGCAGCCGGGTCCAGCGGCGAGAGCGGCGTCCGGAAAGTCTCGTCGTTCCATGCGGCCAGTTCGGCCTTTGCGCCCCAGGGCGCGGTGGAGAGATGACAGCGTGGCTGTTCAGCTGGCTCGCGATCATGACGCTGCCGGCGCAGCAAGACAACTATCTGCTGATTGACGAGGCCGGTATCCGGGCCGCACGCGCCAAAGCGGAGAAGGAGCCATGGGCGCGGCGTGCCTTGACGGAACTTATTGCTCGCGCGGAGACCCTGCTGCGTGAACTGCCGGAGATACCCCCTCGCGGCGGTCAATGGCTGCACTGGTACAGTTGCCGGCGGGATGGCGCGACCCTGCAAACGGTCTCGCCCACCGAACACCGTTGTCCCCTCTGCGGCGCGCTCTATCGCGGCGAACCCTACGACAGCGTGGTCCTCACGCAGGTGCACATGCGGCTGAGCGCCGCGGCCCGCGACCTCGGGCTCGCCTTCCGCTTCAGCGGGAGGGAGGAATTCGCCCGCCGAGCGGCCGGCATTCTGCTCGGTTACGCCGACCGCTACCGCAGCTATCCCCGGCGGAACATTCACGGCGAAGACAAAGTTGGGGGCGGGCGCGTCATGCCGCAGACGCTGGATGAGAGCACGTGGCTCATCCCGATGACGTGGGCCTACGCGTTGGTGCGGGCGACGCTCCCCGCCGAACAGCAGCGTCATATCGAGGAGAACCTGCTGCTGCCCGCCGCCCAACTGATTCGCGAACACAGAATGGGGATCCATAACATCCAATGCTGGAAAAACAGCGCGGTCGGTCTGGTGGGCATGGCGACCGGGCGGCACGAACTCTGGCGGGAAGCGGTGGAGGATCCCGAGCGTGGGTTCTACGCCCAGATCGCGCGTGGCGTTACCGCAGAGGGTCTTTGGTGGGAAGGCTCGCTCGGTTATCACTACTTCACCCTGAACGCGCTCTGGCCGCTGGCGGAGGCGGCCCGCCTGGCGGGCATGGATCTCTTCAGCGAACGGTACCGGCGCATGTACCGCGCCTTGCTCGAGCTTTCCCTGCCCGACGGAGAGCCCCCCGGCTTCAACGATTTCACGGGAGTCAATCTGAAGACGGCCGCCCGGTTGTACGAACTGGCTTATGCGCGCTGGGGCGAGCCGATCTTCGGCCACGTGCTGTCGCACACGGAGCGCAACACACTGGAGGCTCTGCTCTGGGGCAGCCCGAACGTTCCTGCCGGCCCCATGGTTCCGTCCGAGAGCGTGTTGTTGGAGCAGGCCGGGTACGCCATGCTGCGCTCGCCGGACATGACGGTGGCGGTGCGGTTCGGCATGCACGGCGGCGGGCACGGCCATCCTGACAAGCTGAACATCGTGACGTACGGCGCAGGGCGATTGTGGGGATTGGATCCCGGAACGATCCACTACGGCGCCCCTCTGCTCGGAGAGTGGTACCGGACTACGATCGCGCACAACACCGTGAGCGTGGACGAGCGGGTGCAAGGCCCCGCCGACGGCCGATTGCAGCGCTGGGAGGTGCGGTCCGGCGAAACCTTGCTCGAGGCCGCGGCGGACGCATTGTATCCCGGTGTGCAGTTGCGCCGCAGCTTGCGGCTGCGAGGGTCCAGGCTACGTGACCGCTTCGAGTGCCGGTCCGACACGCCCCGCCTTTACGATTGGGCCTTTCACGCCGCCGGGCGGATGACCACTTCGCTGGCAATGGCGCCGCGCACGGGGAGGTTGGGAACCACCAACGGTTACCAGCATCTCAGCCAGCTGGCCGTGGCTATCACGGATGGGGAATGGTGGGCGCGGTGGGAGGGCGACGGAGCGGAACTGACGTTGCACTTCAGCGCGGCCCCGGCGACCGAAGTGATCACGGGCATCGGGCCCGGGCGCGATCCCGCGGAGAAGGTCCCCGTGCTCGTCGTTCGGCGGCGCTGTGCAGCAACCACTTTCGATGTCCTTCACCGCGTCCGCACGCTGACACGCTGAGGCTCGCCCGGCCCGGCCAGTCGCCCCATGACGGAGCCGCTGCTCAAGACGGCAGGTCCCAGCGTCGGTCCCAAGTTACGCGCGAGCGCGTGCGCAGGGCCTCCATGGCCATGTAGCAGGCCACCGTCGAGTAATAGGCGACCTCCTCGTTGCAGATGGTCCGCTTGCAATCGCGGATGCGATCGAGCCAGTCGCGCAGGATCTTTTCCGCATTCGCCGGCTGGAAGCGCACCGCGGCGGCCGGCTCCCTGCTCACCTTGGTGTTCGGCGTATAGATGTAGCCGTAATCCTGGATGTAGCGCTCGGCCCAGAGTACCCCGCCTGTGCCGCGCAGCTCGACGCCCGCCGAGGTCCTGACCCCCGGCGCGCTCAGGCATTCTGCGGTGAAGGTAACCACCAGCTCCTCCGGATACTCCAGAATGAAGCTGACCACGTCGGGCGTGTCGCGGCCGTCCTTGTAATGGTACACGCCCCCTCCCGCGACCGCTGCCAGCGGCTTGCGCAGCGAAAGCCAGTGGTGCGCCGAATCCACCACGTGGATGGCGATGCCCATGATCATGCCGCCCATGTAATGTCGCCATTTGTAAGGGCTGAAGTACACGTCCGGATTCCACGGGATTTTGGGACCCGGTCCCAGCCAGCGATCCCAGTCCAGTCCTTCCGGCTTGCGTTCGAACCCGGGCGGCGGCGTGCGGATGTAGCCGGTGTTGGACGTGTACCAGGTGCGTGCCAGGCCGACTTTGCCCATGACGCCCGTGTCTATGTAGCGCTGCTTGGCCTCGACGAAGTTGGGCAGCCCGCGGCCCTGCGTGCCGACCTGCACGATGCGGCCGGTGGCGCGCGCCGTGCGGACGATGGCCTGTCCGTCGCGCGGGTAATGCACCATGGGCTTTTCGACGTAGACGTCCTTGCCCGCCCGCATGGCCTCCACGGTCATGGCGGCGTGCCAGTGGTCGGGCGTGGCCACGATCACCGCGTCCACGTCCTTGCGCGCGAGCAACTGCCGGTAATCGAGGTATTGCTCGGCGCCCGGGGCGATGCGCGCGGCCTCGTTGCGTCGCGCGTCATAGACGTCGCAGACGGCTACGATCTGGATCTCGTCGCCGGCGATCCTTTGCAAGGCTTTCATCAACCACTGGCCGCGGCCGCCGGTGCCGATGACGCCGATGCGGATGCGATCGGCGGCGCCCAGCACGCGGGCAGCGGAAGCCGCCGTCGCCGATCCCAAGAAGATCCTGCGCGTGGCCTGCATGAGGGAACCTTCCGGTTTGGGGAACCGTGTGGCACCCAAGGTATCACAGGCCAGCTAGGGAGCGGACTGCGCCCTTTCCGGACGGGCGCCCGGCGGTCAGGCTTGACAGGGGGTGCGCCGGGGCGTACAAAGAAGGCAGGGGGTTTGTCCCATGCTGGAGCTGAGCAAGCGGAACAAACCTGACCTGGACGACAGGAAGGTGATCTTCCTGGAGTTCGTGGCGGCCTCCACCATCTTCGCCATCATCGCGCTCGTGCTGTACATGGTCTTCACCTATCGCCCCGCCTGAGGGGCGCCTGTGTTCCGGCGCCTTGGTAGCGCCGGTACTCCCAGGGCGGGACGGCGCGGGGATCCGCCCACAGACCCCGCCGGGCTGCGCGTGCTTCCCGCTCCAGTCGTTCCAGCTCACGGGCTTCTGGCGCATACTCGCGATACCACCACGCCAGCCCCGCGCGCACCAGCTCCTGGTTGAGCACCCGGCCGTCGGGCAGGATCACCTCCGCCAGGATGCGACCGTAGCGGTCGGCGCCGTATTCGCGCAAAAGGACTGTCCGGCCGAAACACTGTTCGCCCGTGAAGCGGCGGGCGGCATTGCCGAAGGGCTGACCGCGCTCCGGCGTGTCAATTCCGTAAAGGCGCACCCGCGCCGGCCGGCCGTCCTTCAGCACCTCGATCGTGTCGCCGTCGAGCACCCGGACGACGCGGTAGCCTTGCGAAGGAGGCGGCAGCCCGCGCCTGCAGCCGGCCAGCACGAGCAGGAGGAGGGCCGCGAGGACGGTCGTCCTGCGCCGGGGCAGCCGGGGTCTCATGCCACCTCCTGGCGACGCCGGCCTTCCGGCGGCTCGAACCGGGCCAGCACGAACTCCCGCGCCTGCTCCGGCGTCGTCAGCCGCGATTCCAGTTGGGCGTCTTCGACTTCGGCGAGGATCACGGAAAAAGCCGGCCCGGGCCGGAATCCCATCTGGATCAGATCGCGACCGCTGATCAGCCGTTTGGGTTTGAGTTCTTCGGGAGGCGTTTCCGCAAGCTTTCGCCGGACGAACTCGTAGTTGTCGAGACCGCCGTGGCTGGCCAGACAGTCCAGCCGGTGCAGTTCCAGATGCTCGTCGAAGCGGTCCAGCGCCATGAATCGCTTCAGCTTGCTTTCTCGCATCTGGCGCACGTGGCGCCAGCGCAGGTGGTAGCGCACCAACGCTCCCACCTGACGGATCTCGTCGTTGGAGAAGCGCAGGCGCCGCAGAATGTCGGCTGCGATTTGCGCGCCGACGACATCGTGCTCGTCGAAGCGGATCCGGTCCGCGACCCGGTAGGTTGCGGGCTTTCCTACGTCGTGCAACAGCACGCCCAGCGCCAGCGTGGCGGTGGGCTTCTTTTCCCTGCGGTCCAGAAGATCCAGCATCAGGAGCGTGTGGGTCCAGACATCGCCCTCGGGATGGAATTCCGGCGGCTGCGGCACGCCTTTCATCCTGGCAACCTCGGGCAGGATTTCGGCCAACAGTCCGCTCTCGTCCATCAGTTCCATGCCCCGCCGGGCGCCCCTTTCCGTGAGGGTCCGCACCAACTCGATGCGGATGCGGTCGGGGGAAACTTTGCTCACCAGCCGGCAATGGCGGCGGATGGACTCGAAGGTGCGAGGCTCGATACGGAAGTTCAGAACCGCTGCCAGGCGGATGGCGCGCAGCATCCGGAGGTAATCCTCCGTGAAGCGCCGGTCGGGTTCTCCGATGGTGCGGATGAGGCGGGCCTCCAGATCCGCCCGGCCGCCGACGAAGTCCAGGATCTCGCCGGTCTCCGGATCCATGAGCAGCCCGTTGACGGTGAAATCCCGGCGCTGCACGTCGAGCCTGGGATCGTCCACGAAGGTCACGCTCAGCGGACGCCGCCCGTCCTGGTAGCGATGGTCGCTGCGCAGCGTCACGACTTCCACTTCGGCCTCGCCCCGGCGCACCGAGACGACGCCGTAGTCGGGGCCCTTTGGACAGGAACCTTCGAACAGCGCGGCGACCTGGGCAGGCAAGGCGTCGGTGGCGACATCGTAGTCTTCCGGCTTGCGGTCCAGCAGCCGATCGCGCACGCAACCTCCCACCAGCCAGGCCTTGTAGCCTGCGCCGCGCAGTTTCTCGACGATCTGTCTGGCCAGCTCGCCTGTTTCGCTGTCCACGTCTTCTTCTATGATCGTATAGGTTGTAGAGAGGAGGTCTGCGCCCATAAGTACGTCTTCCAGCTCACCATCCGCCCCTGCCGCGAAGGTCGTCGTCGCCACCACCGTGGCGCTGAGTTTCATCTCCTTCTGGCGGGCCGCGGCGATCGTGCTGAGCGACCTGGCCTCTTCGTCGTTCTACGCCGGGGGCATCGCCGAGCAGGCGATCGGCAAGTCCGCGCCCTGGTTCGTGCTGGCCGTGATGCTGTTCGCCTTCGCCGTGCGCTGGATCTACATGGAGAGTTGTTCGATGTTCGTGCGCGGCGGCGTCTACGTGGTGGTGCGCGACAGCATGGGGCATTTCATGGCCAAGCTTTCCGTTTCTGCCCTGGTTTTCGATTACATCCTCACGGGGCCCATTTCATCGGTGAGCGCAGGGCAGTATCTGGCGGGTCTGATCAACGAAACCGCCGAATTGATGCACCAGCCGCTGCGGCTGGATACGGACGCCTTCGCGACCGCGTTCGGCGTCGTGGTGACGGCGTATTTCTGGTGGGCCAACACCAAAGGCATCCAGGAGTCCAGCGCCAAGGCGCTGCGCATCATGCAGATCAACGCCGTCATGGTGGGCACTATTCTGATTTGGGCGTCGCTGACCCTGCTGATCCGGGGCAAGGCGAGCGCACCCCCGGCCCCCCTGCCCCAGAATCTCCAGTTCAGCCAGGAGGCCTTGGGTTGGCTGCACGGGACGCGGTGGCCCGAAGTGGGCGCCATCGCGCTGCTGATCGCCTTCGGCCATTCGATCCTTTCCATGAGCGGCTTCGAGACGCTGGCCCAGGTCTACCGCGAAATCGGGTACCCGAAGCTGAAGAACCTCCGGCGGACGGCGAATCTGGTCTGCGGCTACGCACTGGTGGCCACGGGGGTGGTGACGCTGTTGGCGGTGCTGATCATCCCCGATGACGTGCGCCCCCGGTACTACAAGAACCTGATCGGCGGACTGGCCATGAACCTGGTCGGTCCCGAGATCGCCCGGCTCGTCTTCCACGGCTTCGTGGTCCTGGTGGGCGTGCTGATTTTGTCCGGCGCGGTCAACACCTCGATGATCGGGGCCAACGGCATTTTGAACCGGGTGGCCGAAGACGGGATCCTAATGGGCTGGTTCCGCAGACCGCATCCGCGCTTCGGCACCAGCTACCGCATCATCAACACCATCACGCTGCTTCAGATGGTGACCATCCTGGCCAGCCGCGGGGACGTGTACTTGCTGGGCGAGGCTTACGCCTTCGGGGTGGTCTGGAGCTTCTGTATGAAGGCCCTGGGTGTGCTGGTGCTGCGCTTCCAGCGGCACGATCAGGAGTACAAGACCCCGCTGAACCTGAGGGTGGGCGGACGGGAGATCCCGCTCGGCCTCATGCTGGTGACGGCCTTCCTGTTCACGGTGGCGCTCGCCAACCTGGTCACCAAGCAGTTCGCCACCATCTACGGCGTCACCTTCACGCTGCTCTTGTTCTCTGTCTTCAGCATTTCCGAGCGGGTCAACCGGGCCCGGCGCGCCGCCGAGAAGAAGGGGCTCGAGGAGTTCAACCTGGAGTTGCAGCCGAACGTCTCGCCCGAAACCGTCCGCGCCAGGCCCGGCTGCGTGCTGGTGGCGGTGCGGGATTACCGCCACATGCATCACCTGCAAAGGGTGCTGGAGAAGACCAACGTGCGCCGGCACGACATCGTGGTCATGACCGTGCGCACCATCCCACCCGGCGCCGGCGAGTACGAGCTGGCCGAGGAGCAGCTGTTCACCGACTATGAAAAGGAGCTGTTCACGCGCGTGGTGGCGCTGGCCGAGAAACAGGGCAAGCCCGTGGAGCTGCTCACGGTGCCTGCGCTCGATCCCTTCGACGCGATGGTGCAGACGGCCGCCCGCTTGAAGGCCTCGCGGCTGGTCACGGGCGTTTCCGCCCGCATGACCTCGGAGGAGTTGGCCCGGCGCATCGGGCTGGCATGGGAGCGCCTGCCGGAGCCGCGGCACGCCTTCTCGCTGGAGATCATCGCACCCGACCGTCCCTCGACCTTCGTCAACCTCGGCCCGCATCCGCCGCGGTTGTGGCCCGAGGATATCGAGCGGCTGCACGAGCTCTGGCTGCGCCTGTCCGACATCGAGGAGTTCGGCTCACGCCTGCACCACCGCGACGTAGTGGGCGTCGCCTTGCGAAGGTTGGAGCGCGACCTGGCCGGGGACAAGCGGGAGGAGGTGCTCGAGGACCTGCGGCGCGAGCTACGGCCCGGCTGATTTCTTGCCCCGGGCACGGGGCTTCTTGCCTTCGGCCGATGTTGCCTCGGGCGCGATGGTGGAGAGCACCTCGCGGAAAAGCGCTTGTTTTTTCAGATCGCGGCGGGAGGGCGGCGGCTGCTCGTGGCGGTAGTCGTGTTCATGGTAGCAGGTGCGGCACCGGACCTTGGCCGGTTGTGCGTTCAGGATGGAAACGACAGAGTGGTTGGTCAGGCGCTTGCACTTGATGCAGTAATCGTCAATGATGTCGCCCAGTTGGAGTTCCCGCATGGTGCCCTCCCTACCCGCAACCGCCCTGCTGATTGTAGCACGCAAGCGAAGCTTCAAAGCGCCGCCAGCAGCATTCCCGCGGCGGCGGCGCCCAGCATCGCCCAGCCCACGTCGAGCCGCGTGGCAGTCAGCACAAGGAACGAGACCGCAGCAATCGCCACCGAGGAGGGATCGCGCACCGACTCCCGCGCCAGCGGCACCGTGGAAACGATCAGCAGACCTGCGGCCGAGGCCAGGACACCCTCGATGGCGGCGCGCACGCGCGGTTGCCGCGCTTTCGGGCCCAGGTAGCGCGCCATCGGGATGATGAGGAAGGCGGGCGTCATCAGGGCGAGCAATCCCACGGCCGCGCCCGGAACGCCGGCGACCAGATAGCCGACGCTCACCACGTAAAGCCCGTAGGGCCCAGGGCCGGCGCGGCCGGCTGCTACCGCCGCGCTCAGGTCACGGTCGCTCAACAACCGCCGCTCGACGACCAGATCGTGGTGGATCACCGGCAGCGAGGTGAGGCCGCTGAAGGAAGTCACCGTGGCCTTCAGCAGCAGCAAGTAGAGAGTGCACAGGTTCATGAGGGCTCCCTCGGCTCCCGGTCGGCAGGGGGACCCGGCCAAATCGCCCCCACCGCAGCCCCGAGGCCGAGCACCGCCACGGGGGAAAACGAAAGAGCCTTGAGCAGCAGGATGGCGCCCAGGGTCAGGGCGGCAATCCGGACCCGATTGCCCGGCCTCATGCGCGACCGCAGAAGATTCCAGGCCGCCGCCAGCATCATTCCGACCGCGGCTGCCAGCAGTCCCCCGATCGCTCCCGCCGCCAGTGGCAGGCCTTGGAGTTCCTGGTAGAGCGCCGTCAGTACGATCACGAGGATCGCCGAGGGGACTGAGGCCGCGGGCACAGCGACCAGGGCGCCCAGCCAGCCGCGCACGAACCATCCGGCCGCGGCACAGAAGGCCAGTACGTTCGTGCCGGGCGTGACCCTCGCCAGGGCGAATGCCAAGCCATAGTGCTCTGCGCTCATCCAGCGGCGTCTCTCCACCAGCTCGCGCTGCAATGCCGCCATGATGGGATCGCCGCCCCCGAAGGTGAAGTTGCCGACACGAAGGAACAGCGCAGCCAGGCGGCGCAGGGCAACCGCAGGCATAGCGACAATGATACATTCGAAACAGCGCGCTCCGTGCCGAGGAACAGACGGCTGGCGAGGATCGGACTGGCGGCGGTGGCCGCGCTGGCAGCAGCCGCGTCCTGGTTCCTCCTGCGACGGGCGCCGGCGCCTGCCGCTCCCAAAGCGGCTGGACTGGCGCAGAAGGCCTTGCCCGCCGAGGTCCTGCTTTCCGGTACCATCCGCGCACGCCACATCGTGCAGGTGCCGGCGCCGGTGGAAGGCGTCCTCGAACGCTACATGGCCGAGCCCGGGCAGGAAGTCTTCGAGGGGCAGTTGCTCGCCCGCATCCACAACGAGGGTCTGGTCGCCGAGCAGCAGGCTGCGAAAGCCGATCTGGAGCGTGTGGAAGGCCGTATTCGCGCGCTCGAGAGCGCCCTGATCGCGGCGCGCCTGGAGGCCTCCAGGTCGCGCGCCGAGGCGGACCGCGTGCGCGACGACTACGAGAAGGCCCGGGGCGTCTTCGAACGCCAGCAATTCCTGTTCCAGGAGGGCGCGGTCGCCAGGCAGGTCTTCGAGCGGGCGAAGAAAGATTTCGAAGCCGCACGACAGCAGTTCGAGAGCGCCCACGACATGGCGAGGCTGGCCGAGGACCGTGTGGATTCCCTGAGCAAGGAATTGGACGCTGCTCGCACGCGGCTCGAGGAAGCGCGCGAGGCCCTGGAGGCGGCCGATCGGAAGCTGGAATCCACCGAAGTGCACTCGCCCGTGGACGGCGTCTTGCTCGCACGCAACCGGCAGCCGGGTGACCCGGTGGGACCGCACGTGCCGGACCTGCTACAGATCGCCGTGGACCTGTCGGTGCTCGAGGTGGTGGTGGAGCCCGAGCCGCCCGTGTTGGAGCGTCTCGCGGTGGGCCTTCCCGTCATGGTGGAAGTGGCCGAAGGACCGCCGGTGGCCTTGGAGGGCCGCGTCATCGCAATCGAGAAGGACGGTCGAGTGATCGTGGAGTTCGCCAATCCCAACCCAGCCGTGAGGCCGGGGATGACCGCCCGGGTGCGCATCCCTCTGCGCAGGTCCGCACCCTGAGAGGGACTCACTCTGCGGCGGGCAACTCGGCCATCCCGTGCCGCTGCGCCTCTTCTTGCATCCTCCGGCGCAAGGCCTCCTTGCGCTCGGAGGGCAGCCGGGACGGCTGGTATTCGCCGACCAGCCGCTCGACCTCTCGCACGGCGCGCTCCACTAGGCTCGGTGCGCCGGCCTTCGCCCAGCGCTCCCGGTTGGCGCGATCGAGCACCCGTCCGGGGAAGGTGATCTGCTCGCGCAGGTGACGCCGCGTGTGCTCGGCAATGAGCAGGTGCTTCTCCCGGAGCAGCTCCTC
>JANXAE010000004.1 GCA_025062235.1 Bryobacteraceae bacterium | reverse complement strand
AAAGGGGACCTTTTCGCGAGCGATGCGGCCGCCATTTGCGCCCCAGTCCCGTCTCTTCTTCGAGGCACTGGAAGCGCGCATCCTGGTGCTCGACGGGGCCATGGGTACGATGCTACAGCGCGCGGGTCTGAGCGCCGAAGATTTCGGTGGCACGGCCTTCGAAGGCTGCAACGAGAATCTCGTCCTGACCCGGCCCGACGTGGTGCTGGGGATTCACCGCGCGTACCTGCAAGCCGGCGCAGACATCATCGAGACGAACACGTTCGGCGCCACCGAAGTGGTGCTCGCCGAGTACGGTTTGGCGGACCGCGTCGAGGCGATCAACGTCGAGGCTGCGCAACTGGCTCGCCGCGCCGCGGCGGAGTACTCGGGCCCGAGCCGGCCGCGCTTCGTCGCGGGTTCGATCGGCCCCACCACGCGCTCGCTCAGTGTCACCGGCGGCATCACGTTCGAGCAACTGCGCGAGGCCTACTTCCGGCAGGCGGCTGCGCTGGTGACCGGTGGCGTGGACCTGCTGCTGGTGGAGACCTGCCAGGACACCCTCAACGCCAAGGCCGCCCTGGTGGCGCTGGACCAGCTGTTCGATCAGTTGGGCTACCGACTGCCGGTCATCGTTTCCTGCACGATCGAACCCGGCGGCGCCATGCTCGCCGGCCAGACCGCGGACGCCTTCTGGATCTCGATCGCGCACGCCGATCCGGCCGCGGTAGGCTTGAACTGCGCGACCGGGCCTGACCTGATGCGCGATCACCTGCGCACGCTGCACGAGCTGGCCTGGACGCGCACCTGCTGCTATCCGAACGCGGGGCTGCCGCTCGAGGACGGCACGTATCCGGAGTCGCCCGGGTCGCTGGCCAGGCAACTGGCTGCCTTCGCCCGCAACGGCTGGCTCAACATCGTGGGCGGTTGCTGCGGCACGACGCCCGATCACATCCACGAGCTGGCTGCCGCAGTCGAGGGCCTGCCCCCGCGGCGTCCGCCGGACCGTCCGCGCCGCACGTTCTTTGCCGGCATCGAAGTCGTCGAAGCTGAGGAGACGAACCGGCCGCTGCTGGTTGGGGAGCGCACCAACGTGGTGGGCTCGCGCCAGTTCCGCCAACTGGTGGCGGAGGAGCGCTGGGACGAGGCGGCCGAGATCGCACGCAAACAGGTGCGCGGCGGCGCGCACATCGTGGATGTCTGCCTGCAATCGAGCGATCGGGACGAATTGCGCGACATCGCCGCCTTTTACCCGAGGCTGGTGCGCAAGGTGCGTGCGCCGATCATGATCGACTCGACGGACCCGCGGGCTATCGAGTTGGCCCTGAAGCACTGCCAGGGAAAGCCCATCATCAACTCGATCAATCTGGAAGACGGCGAGGAAAAGTTCGCACGCGTCGCGCCCCTGGCGCGCGCTTACGGCGCAGCCGTGGTCGTGGGAACGATAGACGAGGATCCCGAGCAGGCGCAGGCTTTCACGCGCGAGCGCAAGCTGGCCGTGGCTCGCCGCGCCGTCTCGCTGCTCACGGGAAAGTACGGCCTGCCGCCCGAGGACATCATCCTGGACCCGCTCGTGTTCCCTTGCGCCACAGGCGACGAGAACTACATCGGGGGCGCAGTCGAGACGCTGGAAGCGGTCCGGCTGATCAAGCAAGAAATCCCCTACGTCAAGACGATCCTCGGGATTTCCAATGTTTCGTTCGGCCTGCCCGCGGCGGCCCGCGAGGTCGTCAACTCGGTCTTCCTCTACCACGCCACGCGCGCCGGGTTGGACCTGGCGATCGTGAACACGGAGCGGCTGGAGCGATTCGCCTCCCTGGAGGAGAAGCCACGTCGCCTGGCCGAGGCTCTGCTGTTCAACGCGCCGCCGGAAGAGGTCCCTCCGGACCACCCGCAAGCCGCCTTGCTAGGCGAAGCCCCGGCCGACTGGCGTTTGCAATCGCGCGAGCAGCGCATCGCCATCAACCAGTTCCACATCACCGCTCTCGCGGCGTATTTCCGCGGCCTCGGCGACCGCCGCCGCGACCGCGAGCAGCTCTCGCTGGACGAACGGCTGGCGCGTTACATCATTGAAGGGCGCAAGGATGGGCTGTTCGAGGACCTCGACCGCAAACTGGCCGAGGGCGCCACGCCGCTCGAAATCATCAACGGGCCGTTGATGGCGGGCATGAACGAAGTGGGCCGGCTGTTCGCGGCCAACGAGCTGATCGTGGCCGAGGTGCTCGAGTCGGCCGAAGCCATGAAGGCGGCGGTCAGCTACCTGGAGCGTTTCATGGACCGGAGTGAAACGGCTTCGCGGGGCACGATGATCCTGGCCACGGTCAAGGGTGACGTCCACGACATCGGGAAGAACCTGGTGGACATCATCCTCAGCAACAACGGCTATCGGGTCATCAACCTCGGCATCAAGGTGCCTCCGGAGGAGATCATTCGGGCCTGGCGCGAGCACAGGCCGGATGCGATCGGCCTTTCCGGGCTGCTGGTCAAGAGCGCGCACCAGATGGTGGTGACCGTGGCCGACCTGCGCGAGGCCGGCATCCGGACGCCGGTGCTGGTGGGAGGCGCGGCCCTTTCGGCGCGCTTCACGCGCGAGAGGATCGCGCCGGCCTACGGAGCTCCCGTGATTTACGCTCGCGACGCGATGGCGGGGCTGGAATGGATGAACAGGCTTTCGGATCCTCTGGAACGCGAACGCGTGCTGGCCGAATTCACCGTGTCGTCAGGCGCGGTCGCGGTGGAGCCCGCACAGGCGCCTGACCCCCAGCCAGAGGCAAAGCGCAGCTCACGTGTGCGCACCGACCTGCCCATACCGCCTGCGCCGTATACCGAGCGCCGCGTGCTCGAGACCGCCGATCTGAACGAGATCTGGACTTACCTGAACTTGCAGATGCTCTTCGGCAAGCATTTGGGGTTCCGTGGGCGCTTTGCGGATCGGCTGGCGCAGCGGGATCCCAAAGCGCTCGAGCTCTACCACCAGATGGAAGAGGTCAAGCGCTGGGCGGCGGGGTTCCTGCGCGTGCGCGCGGTCTGGCAGTTCTTCGAGGCCGAACGGGAAGGCAACGCGATCCACCTGTTCGCCCCCGGGGGCGCTCAGCCTCTGCACAGCTTCGTGTTTCCGCGCCAGCCGCGCCAAGACGGCCTTTGCCTGAGCGATTACGTGCTCGATCCGGTGGGCGGGCAGCGGGATCACATCGCCCTGTTCGTCCTGACGGCCGGCGAAGGCGTGCGGGAGCGGGCGGAACAGGCCAAGCAGGCCGGCGAGTTCTTCCGCAGCCACGCCTTGCAGGCACTGGCGCTGGAGACGGCCGAGGCCGCGGCCGAATGGCTGCATCGCCGGATCCGTGAGGACTGGGGATTCCCCGACCCCCCATCGCTCAGCATGGAGGAACGCCTGGCGGCCCGCTACCGCGGCAAGCGTTACAGTTTCGGCTACGCCGCGTGCCCCGATCTGGAGGATCAGCGCGGCATCTGGAAGCTGCTTCGGCCGGAAGAGATCGGGGTGCATCTGACCGAGGGATGCATGATGGACCCCGAGGCCAGCGTGAGCGCGCTGGTCTTCCATCACCCCGACTGCATTTACTTCACGGTTGGGGAGGGACCTTCCGGGAACTGACCTCCCGCTCCCCGGCGAGCGGTCCTTCGTAGGGTTCGACGTGCACCATGACGTCAGCCACCCAATCCAGCTCCTCCAGGATCCGGGCGCGGACCTGCGTGGCCAGATCGTGCGAGGCGCGCACGGTGAGATCCGGATCGAGTTCGAGATGCAGGTCCACGTGGTACTGTAAGCCGGTCTTGCGCGCGTAACACTTCTCCACGCCGAGCACCCCCGGCACGCTGCGGGCCACTTCGCGGATGGCATCCATGAGCTCGACGGCAGGCATGGTGTCCATCAATTGCAGAGAGGTCTCGCGCACCACGCGCAGGCCCAGGAAGATGACGATCAGGCCCACGGCGAAGCCGCCGTAATGATCGAAAGCCAGGAAGCGGCTCGGATCGTACAAGGTGAGGCCGAGCGCCGCGAGCGCCACGGTGCCGGAGAGAATGTCCACCGTGTCGTTCCAAGCGTCGGCCACCAGGGCGGCGCTCTGGATCCGGCGGCCGTAGCTCAACTTGATCACCGAGAGAACACCCTTGGCGACGATGGAGGCAATCAGGGGCCAGATGCCGAAGAAGGCCGGGGGCTCGTGGTCCGCGCCGGCGCGCAACACCGACTGGACCGCAATTCCCACCCCCACGGCAGCCAGCAGGAAACCCAGCGCAAGGCCGGTGAGCATCTCGAAACGGCCGTGTCCGTAGGGGTGCTTTTCATCGGGCGGCTTGGCGGCCACGGCCAGCCCGAACAGCAGGACCGTGGAGGCGACCACGTCGCTGGCAGATTCCAAGCCATCGGCCACCACCGAAGTCGAGCCTGCCATCCACCCGATGACGATCTTGCCCACCGCCAACGCTGCGCTGGTCGCCACGCTGACCATGGCCAAGCGGCGGCCGATACGCAAACGCTGGGATGTCTTGTGGTCCTTGCTCACGACACGTCTTCTCGCGGGGTCGGGATCAGAACAGCCTCTCCTGTTTCTTCAGGGTACCGAAAGAGCCGATGTTGGCGACCGCAAACGACAGGCGGAGCTGGTTCTCGTTGCGCGTGCCGAAGCCGAAGCGTCGGTACTGCACGCTCCAGCCGCAGCAATCCGTATTGTAGGTGATCTGCGTGGTGGCGAACTGCATCAGCCCGAAACGGAAGTCGTAGATAGCGCTGAAGGCGGCGCTGAAGCCGCGGGCGTCCGGGTTGCCGTAGCCAACGAGGCCGCGCAGTTGGTTGGCGCCGGGCGTCAGCACGGGATGGTGGCGTACGCTGTTATGCCCGAGCGACACGACGTACCTGCTCCAGCGGGCGTCCGCAGTCAAGCCACTGTTGACCAGTTTGCCCCGTACCGGGTCGTAGTCGGCCCGCCATTCCACTCCCCATCCGGACCGCGGCGCCAGGCGCAGGACGGAAACCACGGGCGAAGACCTGCGCGGCCCGTCCAGGAAAGCGTAAGCCGTCAGTTCCACCGAGCTCATGACCAAGTTGCGCCTGCCGGGCGCCACCGCACCGCCGAAGGTCGGGTCGAAGTAGCGCTGCTGGACCAGTTCCCAGCTCGCCAGCTCGCTGACCTCCCCATTGCGCTTCACGTAGAGGCGGTTGGTCAGGGAGAATTCGGCTTGGCGCGTGTTGGCCAGCAGTTCCAGGTCGTCGAAGCGGATGATGCGATCGAAGTCCCTGACGCCCCCGACCCAGCGAAAGGAGGCGCGCGGTTCGATGACGTGCTTGAGTCCCTCGCCCAACCAGCGCGGCGGGGTGAAAACGCGCGCCAGCGCCGGGGCTTCCAGGGCGAGTGCGAACTCGTGGGACCGGCGGCGCAGGTTCCGGCCCACGATGCGCTCCTCGCGACGACTCTCGCCCCAATGCGTGCCCCGCAGCGAAAAGCTGGGGATCAGGTGGAAATCCCTCCAGCGGAGTGCGGTCATGATGCGCGGCTCTATGTCCGCGCGCTCCAGGAACTGGCGCGTCTGAAAGAGCGGCTGCTTGCGACGCACCAGCCCGACGCTCGACTCGAACGACACCCAGACCGGCAGACCGCGCCGGATGAGCTCCCGCGGGCGGCTCGAAAACTCCACCTGCGGTGCCTTGCGGATGACGATGGTATCGTCGGGCTGCGTGCTCTGGAAGTTCTCCAAACGCTGGAAAACGAAATTCAACCCGTAGGTGGACCAGTGCCTGCCCAGGAATCCGATCGAGTGGACCTCCGAGAAGATGGCTTCGTTGAAGGATTCGGTAAAGGCCTGGCGGAAGACGAGCGAGCTCAGGTAATTCGCCTCGCCACGGCCCTCGAAGCCACCCAGCCGGGTCTGGCCCTCGAGCGTGAAGCTCAGGCCGCCCTCCTTGCGCCGCTCGCCGCCGGGCAGCCGGAGTCCGCGGTCGTTGACGCCGTAAAGGATCGCGCTGAACTCGGACCCGCGCCTGGGCTTGCCCCGGACCTCGAGGTGGTGCGCCAGCCCGCGCTGGGTGAAATAGAGCGCCCGGTACAGCGCATCGTAGCTGCGCCCGAGCGTCTGGTAATACCCCAAGCCGAGCATTTTGCCGCGTCGCGAGCTGTTGCCCACGTTGGGCGTGAGCCAGCCGCTCTGGCGGGGCAGGCGCTCGAGCGATTTGTAGAACGCCGGAACGTAAAGCAGCGGAAGACCGCGCAGCCGGAACGTCGCCCGCCAGACGACGGCTCGGCGACCGGGTTCGACCACGAAGCGCGGGGAACGCAGCACCCACCAAGGTTTGGGCAGGCGGCAGTTGGTCAGGAAGCCGTCATAGAGCAGGTACCGACCGCGCAGTTTCTCTGCCCAGCGGCTCTGGAAATAGTAGGGATTGGATGTGGGAAGCACGCCGGGACGGACCGCCCGCGGCGCCGGCGTCGTGCCGCGCACGCCGTAGAAGCGTCCGCTGTCCTCCTTGAGGTCGTACTCTACGCGGTCGGCCCAGAGTTCCTCGCCCGTGGCGTAGCGCAGCAAGTGCACGTTGCCGCGCGCTTCTGCGTACCCGGTGTCCTCGTTGTAATCGAGCTCGTCCGCACGCAGCACCAGCTCCGTCGTCTCCAAGCGGGCCTGGCCGCGCAAACGGTACCAAGGACCTTGCTTGAGCTGGCGGACGGCCTCGATCTCGACTTCGTCAGGGGCAACCGGATCCCGGCCCGCGGGACGCTGGGCGCCGGCCGTGGCCGGAGAGAGCCACAAAAGGACGTGACAAATCCCACCGATTATGTTACTAAGGGCTAGGAGGACTCGAGGGCCCGATGCCAGCCTTCGGCTCAATCGAACATCCTAACATGCAGCACGGGCGACCTTATCCGGATCCGGAAGCGGCGGGTGTTTGCTGCCCGCGCTGCGGCCGGATCAACACGCCCGGGGAGCGGCGCTGCGGGCGGTGCCAAAGCCGCCTGGTTCGCGAGCCCATCCAGCAGACGCTGGATCTCGGCATCCGCTGGCCCAAGGTGGTCTCGATAGACTGGGTGGCCCCGGAGCGTCGTCCGCTACGCTCGGCTGCTGCGCGTCCTTCGGGATCGCGCAAGGCGCGCCGGGCGCGGCCCGCGCCGCAGGGTCAGCTCGAGCTCGATCTGCAACCCCTCCCCGAACTCCCCGCGGCGAGGCGGCCGCTGGATCAACCCGAGCTGGTTCCCGCGCCGCTCGCACGGCGAGCGGCGGCGCTGCTGGTGGACGGGGCGCTCGCTCTGACAGCCTACGGCATCATCCTGGCTGTCGCTCAACTGGGCATCGCCCTGTGGTCGGGGGTGAACCTGCGCTGGGATCGGCCGGTTCTGATCGCCTGGGCCGTGGTGCTAGCGGCTGTCCAGCTCGGCTACCGCTGTTTCTGCGTCGGCGCCGGCGTGGATTCGCCAGGATTGCGATGGATGGGATTGCGCCTGCTGCGATTCGACCGGCGACCGCCCAGGCTGCGGGACCGCTGGCTTCGGTTCGCGGCGGGGCTGATCAGCACGGCCGGACTGTGCGCCGGCTGGCTTTGGGCGCTGCTATCGAGCGACCGGCTCAGTTGGGCCGACCTCATCTCGCGCACCTGTGCCGTGAGGGCTGACCGGAGCGAGCCGGGAGCGCGCTGAAGCAAAGACCCTTGGGAGGCCCGGGGAAGCTGCAACTGCGGGCCGCGCTGGATTGTGCTCGAATAGGACTCTGAAAGCCGCCATGAAGATCCGGTTCGACGAAACCAATCTGCTCGCACCCATGGTCGGTGAGGCGCACGGGATCAGCGCCTCCGAATACAGGTCGCAGTTGCGTCGCGGGCCAGACGTGGTCCGGGCTTTTCGCAAGTTGGTGGACCGCGGCGAGGTCGGATTCCCTACGCTCCCCTACCAGAAGGGTGTGCTCAAACAGATCCAGACTTTCGCCCGCAAGGTGCGGGGAAGCTTCGATTCCATATGTCTGTTGGGTATCGGGGGCAGCGCGCTCGGCGCCTGGGCGCTCGATTGTGCGCTTCGCGGCCCGCACCCGCTTCAGAAGCCGTTCTCGAAGGCTCATCCCCGGCTGGTGATTCTGGACAACGTAGATCCTGCGCTGGTGGGAGCGGCGCTCGAAACCATGGATCCCAAGAGCACCCTCGTGCTGGCCATCACCAAGCAGGGGACGACCGCCGAGACGCTGGCCTCTCTGCTCGTCGTGCGCGACTGGATGGGGCGGCGCGCGTCGCGGCAGACCGTGGCGGTGACGACGCCCGGGCGCGGAGACCTTTACGCGCTGGCGGTGCGCGAAAAATGGCCGGTCTTCGCCATCCCCGAGAATGTGGGCGGCCGCTTCAGCGTGCTCTCGGCGGTGGGCCTGCTTCCTGCCGCCCTGATGGGGCTGGACGTGGCGCGGTTGCTGCGCGGGGCGGCTCGAATGACCGAAATCTGCTGGGAGACGGACGCAGGCGACAATCCCGCGCTGCGAGCGGCCTTGCTCCACCACCTGGTCTGGGTGGAGAAGAAAAAGACCATCCACGTGGCTTTCCCGTATTCGAACCGCCTCTGGGGAACGGCGTTCTGGTTCCGTCAGCTGTGGGCGGAGTCGCTGGGCAAGGAAAAAACAAGAAAAGGAGAAATCGTTCAAATCGGCCAGACCCCGGTGGCGGCTCTGGGAGTTACGGACCAGCACTCGCAGGTCCAGCTCTACATCGAGGGTCCCAACGACAAGGTGTTCACATTCTGGGCGGTCGAGAAGCAGCCTTGGGAGGGCCGCATTCCCAAGGCGCGCCTGGGCCTTGACGCCTTCGATTACCTGGCGGGCCGCAAGCTGGCCGAGCTGCTCGAAGCCGAACGCCTCTCGACCGCAGCCACCCTCGCCGAGGCTGGCCGGCCCAACTGCACGTTCACCCTCGAGCGGCTGGACGAAGAACATCTGGGTGCGTTCTTGCAAATGCTGGAGTTCGAAACCGCCTTCATGGCCGAGCTGCTCGACGTCAATGCGTTCGACCAGCCCGGTGTCGAAGCCGGCAAGCGCTTCACCTACGGCTTGATGGGACGGCCTGGGTTCGAAGACTATAGGGAGCGCTTCGAGCATTATCTGAGGCGGCGGCAGAAAGCCGTCTGAAGCTGGCGGCAGGGAGCGCCGTGCAGCTCAACCTTCCATCATTGCATGGAGGCGCGCGAGGAGCCAGTCGAGGGCGATCGCGATGAGCGCTTCGCCTTTGGCCGCGGTGGCCCACCGAGCCTCGCGTGCGAACAGCTCGTCCTCCTCGGCGGACTTGGGATCCTTGATTCCCAGCTTGCCCCTGACCCGGGCGTAATCCACTCCCTCCCAGCGCACGCGCTCGGGAAAAGCGGCCAGCGCGAAGGAGGTCTCGAATTCCGCCGCGTGCCCGGGAATGCGAGCGCTCGCGAGGTACTTCCTGGCAATCTCGGGCCCGTACGCCTCCCAGTAGGAGTGTGCCTCCAGGCGGATGCCCAGCTTGCGCCGGAACTCGGGCAGGCTCTCCTTCAACGCCGTTTCGTTGCCGCCGTGACCGTTGAGAATGAGAATGGCGCGCACACCGTGCGTGGCCAGGCTTTCGCAAACCTCGTAGACCACGGCCAGGAACGTGTCCCGTCGTAAGGTCAGAGTGCCTTTGCGATCCATCCAATGCGGCGAGATGCCGACCGGGACGGGCGTGGCCACCATCACGCGTGGATACAGACGCAGTGCCGCCTGCTGGGCGAGGAAAGTGGCGCTGGCCGTATCGTGGATCATCGCCAAGTGCTCGTTGTGCTGTTCGGTGGAACCGGTGGGCAACACGACGACCTTCAGTCGTCCTTCTTCCAGGGCCTCGCGGAACTCCTTGCGCGTGCACTCCCACAGGAGGACCTTGCGGGGATGGACGTAACTGGCAGTCGCGGCGGGAGCAGCGGCACCGGCCACCAGCGTGCCCAGAAACCGCCGGCGTGGGACTGGCATGCCTTCCATGGCCGCGATCTTAACACCGCGGCGAAGCCATCCGGGCGCTGCCAGGGTCGACTCAAGCGAAGCGCGGGAGCTCGTAGCCGGCGCGACGCGGCCGCCAAAGCAAGCGATTGGCCTCTTCGTCGCCCACGAACTGCTCGCGCTTGGGGTCCCAACGCAGCTTGCGGCCAACCTCGCGACAGATATTGACGAGGTGACAAACAGTGGTCGAGCGGTGACCGATTTCGGCGTCCGCATTGGGCTTCTTGCGGCTGCGGACACAGGCCAGGAAGTTCTCGATGTGGAAGCGGTTCTCTCCCGGGCCCTCGGGCGTGGGATCCGGCGCCCCCCTCTTCAACTCCGGCGGATCGGCGACGAAGTCACCGCGCAGGATTTGGATGCGTCCCTTCTCGCCCACGAAAATGGCGCCCAACTGCGAGTGGTCCTTGCGTATCGGTTCCTCCAGTTTGAGCAACGTACCGTTGGCGTAACGCAGCGTGACTTTGCCCTCCGGGCCCGGCTCCTCCGGCCAGATTTCCACGGGCCCGGTGGAATCCGTACCCAGCGCACACTGTACTTGGTCAAGCGAGTGCGTGCCCCAGCCGGTGACGCCCCAACTCTGGCCGCCGCCGTCGTAATCCCGGTACCACGCCCAGCGGCGGAAGAGCTCCTCATGGTACGGGCGGAGCTCGGTCTGATTGCACCACTGATCCCAATCCATGCCGTCCGGGACGGGTTGGCCAGGCCTGGGGTCCCAGCGGCGCGGCGGAAGGAAGTTGCAGACGATGACCTCGCGGATCTTTCCGATGGCTCCCTCGCGCACCAGTTTGCTGGCGTAAATGTTGATGGGAATCGAGCGCTGCTGGGTGCCGGTTTGCAGGATGCGCCTGTAGCGCCGCGCGGCGCGAACCAGCACCCGGCCTTCTTCGACGGTGAGAGTCAAGGGTTTTTCGGCATAGACGTCGAGTCCGGCCTGCATGGCGTGGATGCAGATCAGCGCACGGGCGTGCGTCGTGGTCTCGACGAACACAGCGTCGAGTTTCTCCTTGTCCAGCATGCGGCGGTAGTCCTGATACTTCGCCCAGCGCTCTCCGTCCGGATGTTCTTTGGCCGCTTCGAAGCAGCGCGGCAGGTAGCAATCGGCGACTGCGACGATTTCCGCCCCCGGGTATTTCTCGTTTCGGATCATCCAGCGGGCGCGCCCACCCATGCCGATGAAGGCTATGCGCAGCGTGTCATTGGCGCCGGGCCTTCCGCGCAACCCCAGCACGCGCGCGGGGACCAACAACGGACCAGTCGCGGCGAGAAAGGAGCGTCGGTGGATCGGCCGCATGAGCGATGACTCCGCGGAGTATTATAAACCGCGGGTCCGGTGGGCCGGCGCAAGAAAACGTGTGGGAAGAGGGATGGTCGGGGCGAGTGGATTTGAACCACCGACCTCCTGGTCCCGAACCAGGCGCTCTAACCAGGCTGAGCCACGCCCCGATTCACTTACAGTTTAATGCGCACGCCGGTCCGTGGCAACCGGACTTCAGTGGGCCGGCACAAGGCCCGGGCCCGGGCGAGGACCCGCGTTGCCGTGCATCCCGACGCGCACGCCAACCCCCAGCCCGCGGGTACGATGGCCCGGGCCATTGCGGGCGATGGACCGTCCTCCCCGGAAACAGCTACCGCAGTGGATTGCAACCTGGAGGGCTGCGGTCTCTGGCCGGCCCGCCGCAAACCCGAAGTACCCAGGACGCGGATTCTCAAGCGCCTGCGGCCGCCTCGAGCAATTTGGCGCGAAGCGATTCCGCCAACGCAGCGGGCAACCGGGCGCCATCGAGACTGACGTAGAAAACGTCGAAAGCCTGATGCGCCCGCGTCTCGACGAGGACGGTCTCGATGTTGCAGCCGGCCTCGGAGATCGTCCGCGCCAGATCGAACAGCAAGCCCGGACGGTCCTGGGCGACGACCTCGATCACGGTGGCGGTGCTCGATGCGGCCAATTCGAGTGTCACACGTGGTTGAATCCGCCGATGCCGGCTGGGCGGGCGAATGGGCGCACGGCGGCGAAGCATGTCGGGTACATTCAAGTGGCCGGCAGCCGCGCGCTCCAACACGGTTACGAGCCGGTCGCGCTCTCGGGGGTTCAGGTCCAGGGTCCGCGCGAGATCTTCGAACACGAAAGTGTCCACGGCGAGTCCCCGCCGGTTCGTACAAGCCATGCCGCGGAGGATGTTCATCCCGCACGCGGTCAACGCTCCCGCCAGGGAGGCGAAGAGGAACCGGCGATCGTGGGCCACCACCGCAGCCTCGTAAACGTCCTGTCGGCGTCGCACGGCTGCGGCTGCGGGACGGTCGCGACATATCCGCGCCAGTTCGAGGTGCCAAGCCATCTCCTCCGGGCTGACGCAGAGCCAATACCTCCGCGGCAGACCCTCCAGGAACCCGGCGAGTTCGGGATCGGACTGGCTGCCCGCCCCGACCCGGTCGGTGGCCACTTGCCGCAGCAGCTCCCGAGCGAGGCGCACGTGGAACTGCCACAGCAGCTCCGCGCGCCAATCGCTCATGGCGCCCGGGCGCACCGCAGAGATGTCCGCATAGGTCAACAGGGTCAGATACGGCAGGTGCTCGGCCTGGCCCACCGAGGCGGCCAGTGCACGGAGCGTCTCGGGATCGGCTAGGTCGCGGGTAGCGAGGGCCACGGAAAGATCCAAGTGACGGTGGATGAGGAAACGGACCAGCCTGCGCTCCGGCCAGGGGAGCTGGATACGCTCCATGATCCGCTCGGCGAGCGCCAAGGAGGCCTGCACGTGGCTGCCCCCGGGCTGCCCCTTGCCCAAGTCGTGCAGGAGCAGCGCGAGCCGGAGGACCTCGGGCCGGGAAATTTCGCTGGCCAAGCTGGCGAACCGGCGCCTCGGGCCGGAAGGTGCGTTGTGCTGCAGTTCGTCGAAGGCCAGAACCGCGCGCAGCGTGTGCTCATCCACCGTGTAGCGGTGGTAAAAGTCGCGAACCGGCAGGGATTCGATGCCGCGCCATTCCGGCAGCAGGGCGCCCAGCAGCCCGATTTCGTTCATGCGCATGAGCGCCCGCGCGGCGTACGGCGTAGCCAGGACTTCGGACAGCAGCGGCCAATGCGCACCCGGCTGGGCGAAGTGCCGCTCGATGGCAGGCATGGCTTCGGAAATGCGATGCTCCGTCTCCAGCGCCAGGTCCAAATCGTGGCGGCCGATAAAGGAGAAAAGGCCCAGTACAGTCGCCGGGTCTTGAGCGAGCCGCTGGGGCGACCGCAGCCAGACGCAATTTCGCGCCACGGTGAATTCGGCGTTCGAGAGCCGGGAGCGCCAGCGGTGGAAAGCGACCAGCGTTCCGCTCCAGCGGCCGTGGCAGAGATCCATGGCCCGCACCGCTGCACGGTACACCTCGCGCGCGTGACGGTAGTAACGGCCCATCCAGGCCTCCGGCGGCTCGCCTCGGCTGAAAGCCTGTGCGGCCAGCTCCTCTTGCGCCTCGAAGCTGAGGAGGTTGTCGTCGCGGCGCGCACGCAGGTGCAGGAAGCACCGCAGGGTGGAAAGGAAGGCATGCGCCGCTCGGAGCGGTTCGAGCCAGACGGACCGGATTGCCTCGTCCCCCCGGAGCCGATCGAGCCACCGCAACAGATGCAGGTCGCGCAGGCCGCCGGGCGCCTCTTTGACATTCGGCTCGAGGTGGTGGATGGTCTGTTCGAACCGGGCGTGCCGCGCTTTCGCCAGGCTGCACAAGCCGTCCATGAGCGGTTGGCGCCGGCGCCGCACGAGCTCGGCCACGCGCTCGAGGAATTCACCGTAGAGTTTCGTGTCCCCCACCAGCAGACGCTGGTCGAGCAGACTCACGGCGAATTCGAGGTTGCCGTGGTGCAGTTCGGAGCATTCCTGCGGAGACCGCACGGAGAGACTCACCCGCAGTCCGGCGTCCCAGAGCGCCGCCAGGAACTTGCCGAGCGCCTCGCGCAACTTCGCTTGCACGCGTGCGTTGGCCACCACCAACAGGTCGATGTCGGAGAACGGATACGTTTCGCGCCGCGCCAAGCCGCCCAGCGCGACGATGGCCAAGCCGCGCGCCGCCCAGTCCGGAAGGTGGTGCTGCCAGAGCTCGAGTACAGTCCGCTCAACCTCCGCGGTGCGAGCCGCGAGCGCCGGGAAGGGGTCTCCGTCGGCCTGAAAAGCGGCGCGCCAGCAGGCTTCCGCCATGCGGTGACTTCTTGAGGGTTCAGAGAGCCGCCTCGCCGCGGTCCGCGTTGCGAATGCGGATCGCGTCCTCCACGTGGGAGATGAAGATCTTGCCGTCGCCGATCCGACCGGTGCGGGCAGCCCGCATCAGAGTCTCCACCACCTCCTCCACGCGCGAGTCGGCTACGACGATTTCCAGCTTCAGCTTGGGTAGCAGATCCACGACGTACTCGTGGCCGCGGTAGATCTCCTTGTGGCCTTTCTGGCGGCCGTGCCCGCGCACCTCGATCGCCGTCATGCCGTCAACTCCGATGCCGATCAGCGCCTGTTTGACCTCTTCCAATTTCGAGGGCTGAATGATGGCTTCGATCTTTTTCATGGAGGCGAACCTCTCTCAAGTCTCGTACGAGTAGGCCTCTTCGCCGTGGAGGCTGAGGTCGAGGCCTTGGATCTCGTGCTCAGGCTCGACACGCACACCCACCACCCGATCGCAGATCTTCAGGGAGACCACGGTGCCAGCGGCAGCGAGCACCCAAGCCACAGCCGTACCCGCCAGCTGGTAGAGCACCTGAACAGGATTGCCATCCACCCAGCCGAAGGCCCGCTCGCTCGTTGGGTCAACCACAGCGCGGGTAGCGAAGATGCCGGTCAAGATCGCGCCCACTGTTCCGCCGACTCCGTGCACGCCGAAGGCGTCGAGCGAGTCGTCATACCCCAGCCTGTGCTTGACCACCGCGACCATGTAAAAGCAGAGCACGCCAGCCGCGAACCCGATCACCAGAGCGGGCATCGGGCGCACGAAGCCGGAGGCGGGCGTGATGGCCACCAAGCCGGCGACCGCCCCGGTGATGGCTCCCAGCATGCTCGGTTTGCCGCTCTTCAGCCACTCGGCCAGCATCCAGCCCAGCGTGGCGGCAGCGGCTCCCAACTGTGTGGCCAGAAAGGCGCTGGCCGCTTGCCGGGAGGCGGCCAGCGCGCTGCCGGCGTTGAACCCGAACCAGCCCACCCAGAGCAAGCAGGCACCTGTGACGCTCATCACGAGGTTGTGGGGCTTCATCGCTTCCGAGGGGTAACCCAGCCGTTTGCCCAAGTACAGAGCGCAAACCAGGGCCGAAACTCCCGAGCTGACGTGCACCACCGTTCCCCCGGCGAAGTCCAGACAGGGAATGCGGCCGTCCGCGAACGCGTTGAGGATTCCGCCCGGGCCCCAAACCATGTGGGCAAGCGGGTAGTACACCAGCAGCGACCAGAGTGCGGTGAACAGCAGCATCGCGCTGAACTTGATGCGTTCGGCGAAGGCGCCCGAAATCAGGGCGGGAGTGATGATGGCGAACATCAGCTGATAGACGACAAAGGTCGCGTGAGGAATCGTACCCTGGAGCTCGTTGCCGACTGCCGAGAGGAACGCGAAGCGCAGGTCGCCCAGGAACCGGCCCGAACCGCCGAACGCCAGGCTGTAGCCCACGACCGCCCACAATACCGAGGCGACGGCCATGAGAATGAAGCTGTGCATCATCGTCGCGAGGACGTTCTTGCGCCGTACCAGCCCACCGTAGAACAGGGCGAGCCCGGGGCCGGTCATCAACAGCACGAGCGCCGCCGAGGTCAACATCCAGGCGTTGTCCGCCGATGACTGAGCAGCCGAGAGGGCCCGCTCGAGCGCTTCCAGCCTCCCAGTCAGATCGCCCGCTGCCGCCACCTCCGGAGACAAGAGCACAACGGCGAAACTGTCCATAAGCAGCCCTAATTTCCTTACTCTTTTCCGGGAAATTCTCCCTCGAACCGATTCCATGATGAATCAGCCCGCAGCTTAGTACAAGCTCAAAGTTTCTATCGCCACGATCGAAAAAACCGATTGGACAGGGACTGGCCACTGCCTTTATACTGCCGCAAAAGTCCTAATCGAACAGACCGGCGTTCCCGGTCTCCAACGCACAGGGAGGCCACTGACATGGAGAGCTTGGGAAATATGCTGCGTGTGTCAGCGCTCGCGTTTGCGACGATTTCTTCCCTCGTTGCACAAAGCGGCGCCACGGCGCCCGCCAAGGGGCCTGAAGCTGCGCCTCCGGGGCGCGTGCAACTCCAAGTGTTGCTCGACGCGAACTATAGCTGGAACCGGAACCGGCCCCAATCGCGAACCAACCGTTTCCGGATGTTCGATCACCGCGGCAACGCCGGCGACATTTCGTACGGTGAAATTGCACTGGAGACGCCGGCCGAGCCTTTCGGAGTACGTGTGGATCTGGGCATGGGAAGGACCACGTACTTCGTGCACGGAGCCGAGAGGGGCGGCCAAAGCCTGCGTTACGTGCAACAGGCGTATGTTACGCTCAAGCCCTGGCGGGGAAGCGCCTGGCAACTGGATTTCGGTAAGTTCGTCACGAGCGCGGGTGCGGAAGTCATCGAGGCGGATCAGAACTGGAACTACTCCCGTTCCCTCCTGTTCAGTTGGGCGGTGCCTTTCTATCATTTCGGGTTGCGCACCACGACACAGCTTCGTCCAGGGTATTCGGCAGGCTTCCAGTTGGTTCAAGGGTGGAACAACGTACGGGATAACAACCAGACCAAGACGGTCGGTTTCACCGGCACTTGGAGCCGGGGGCCGCTGCAATGGTTTCACGCTTACTACCGAGGCAGGGAGCAGCCGGACCTCGACGGGGTGGCGCAAGCAGGAGTGCGGCAGTTGCTCGACACGACGCTGCTGGTGACGCCGACCCAGAAAAGCGCCTTTTACGTGAACGCCGACTTCGGCTCCGAGGGGCAGGAATCGGGTTCGGCCCTGTGGTACGGAGTGGCCGTGGCGGGGAGGCTGGAGCTGACCAAGCAGTGGGCTGGCGCCTTGCGCCTGGAGTGGTTCCGCGACCGCGACGGCCTGGCCACCGGCGTCCCGCAAACGCTCAAGGAAATCACCCTGACCGGCGAGTACCGGCTGTTTGCGGCGCGCGGGCAAAGCTTGAAGTGGCGAGTCGAATACCGCAGGGATTGGTCGAATCAGCCCGTTTTCGAGCGCAGGGCGGGACTGCCTCCGGTCGGTCATCAAGACACGTTTCTCGTCGGCCTGCTCTTCGGGTTCGGGGCGGCTTTTTGAGCAACCCGGCCTGCCGGGCTTGGGAAGTGCAAGACAGCCCGGCGCGGGCCCAGGGGACGCTCGCCCAAGCTGACCGGGAAGCCGCCTCGCCGAGCCGGTTCCCCTAGCCTGCGGGGCTAGCGCTCGAGCGCCGCTCAGGTTGAATTGGAGGCCGTGCCGAGCGACCAGAGGCGTCTGCGCCGAACGTGAAGCCGCGCGTCCCGCCGCCGGAAGGCTCGCGGCCACGCCCAAGCCGGTGGCGGCGGCTGAGGCGGCCGCAGGCAATGTTTCGGGCAACAACGGTTGCGGCTTGGCGGGTGAAATAGTACAGTAGGCGGAAACGGAGGGACGCCCATGCCCTATTGCCCCAAGTGCGGTGCGGCTGTTAGCGGCAATTTTTGCCCGCAGTGCGGTGCGCTGGTCGCTGGCGGTGCTCCTCCTTCAGGTAGCGGCCCGGCGTACCAGCCTCCAACACCCCCGCCTGCTCCCGGGACGACCGGTTTGAGCGAGAATGCGGCGGCGGCGCTCAGTTACCTGCTGGGTTTCATCACCGGGATCGTCTTCCTGGCCATTGCACCGTATAACCAGATGCGCACCGTACGCTTCCACGCTTTCCAGTCCATCTTTTTCTCGGTGGGGGTGTTCGCCCTCTCCATCGGACTCAGCATCGTAGCCATGGTGTTTTTTGCCGTGTCGTTCTGGCTGGGATCGCTCTTCAGCCTCCTGCAAGCCGCGCTGGGCCTGGTGGTGTTCCTGCTCTGGCTCTACCTGATGTGGAAGGCCTATCAGGGTCAGAAGGTCGTGCTGCCCGTGATTGGCCCGCTCGCGGAGAAGCAAACCTGAAGCCGGCCCTCGCAGCCAACCGGCCCGGCGGTTCGTCTAACCGAAAGTGAGAGCGATAGCGTGGGGACTGCTGTTGTGGGGCTGCGCGCTCGCGCAAACGCCCCGCATCGCCGTGATTGACGTGTACGGCCTCAGAAAGCTCTCTGCGGAGCGTGTCCGCCAGGTGCTCGGGGTCCGCGAAGGGGAGACCCTACCGCCCTCGAAAGCGGCGGTCGAGGAACGACTGGAGAGCCTGCCCGAGGTCGTGCAGGCGCGTCTGGAAGCGGTCTGCTGCCATCAGGGAGGGGCCATCCTGTACGTTGGCATCGAAGAGAAGGACGCTCCTCATTTCGTTTTCCGTTACCCGCCACGGGCCAATCTCACGCTTCCCGCGGCATTGGTGGAAACCTATCGCAACTTCATCCGTGCGCTCGAGGAGGCTGCGCGCAAGGGCCCAGTGCGGGAAGATCTCTCGCGGGGGTACGCCTTGGCGGAGGACCCCGCCGTGCGCGCTTATCAGGAGCAGTTTCGCGAGTTCGCGCGCGCGCATTCGGCGCTGTTGCGCGAGGTGCTCCGCAAGTCCATGCACGATGACCAGCGGGCCATCGCAGCTTACGTGATCGGATACGAGCCGCGCACACGGGGCGTGGTGGAAGACCTGCAATACGCCATGCAGGACGCGAGCGAAGGCGTGCGGGCCAACGCCATGCGCGCGCTGGCTGCCATCGCGGTGCTGGCGCGCAGCGATCCCGAGCTGGGCCTGCGTGTCGAGCCCACCTGGTTCATCGAGCTGCTGAACTCGATCGTCTGGAGCGACCGTTACCGGGCCGCGTCGGCCTTGGTCCAGTTGACCGAGGAGCGTCCGCCGCGCGTGCTCGAGCACATCCGCGAGCGTGCGCTTTCCTCGCTGCTGGAGATGGCGCGCTGGAAGGTGCTCGACCATGCCCTTCCTGCCTTCCTGCTGCTCGGCCGCATCGCCGGCTGGCCCGAAGAGCGGATCCACCGCGCCTGGGAGAGGGGCGAGCGCGAGGCGCTCATCGCCGAATTCCGGAACCGCTGAGTTCGCGGCGCCCCGCCGGATTCGACTAGCATGGGGGATTATGGGAAGTGTGACGAAGAACGATCATTCCCGGCGCGAGTTCGCCCGGCAAGCCGGCCTGTTCACCGCGCTCTCGTATTCCCGTATCCTTGGCGCCAACGACCGCGTGGGCCTGGGCTACATCGGATTGGGCAACCGCGGCGACCAAGTCCACGAGGCATTCCTCGAATACGCTGACCAACAGACCGTCGCCGTCTGCGACCTGCGCGAGGACTACATGGATCTGGCGGTGAAGAAATCGCGGGCCAACCCACGCAAGTACAAGGACTACCGGAAGCTGCTCGAAGACAGGGAGGTGGACGCGGTCGTCATCTCCACGCCCGACCACTGGCACGCCCTGATGTTCATTGACGCCTGCAACGCTGGCAAGGACGTCTACGTTGAGAAGCCGCTCTCGCTGACCGTGGTCGAGGGCCGGCGCATGGTCGAGGTGGCGGAACGGACCAAGCGGGTGACCCAGGTGGGCATCCACCGACGCTCGGCTCCTTTCCTCAAGGAGGCAGCCGAGTTCGTCCGCTCGGGCGGGATCGGGCACGTCACGGTGGCCAAGGGCTATCACGTGTTGAACGAGTGGCCGTTGGGCATCGGGAGCCCCCCGGACGAGCCGCCTCCGGACGAGTGGGAATGGGAGCAGTGGCTGGGGCCAGCGCCCAAGGTGCCCTACAACAAGAACCGCACATATTACCGGTTCCGCTGGTTCTATCATTACTCGGGCGGGCAGTTGACCAACTTCGGCGTGCACTACGTGGACATGCTGCGCTGGTGCCTCGGGCAGGATGCGCCGCGTGCCGTGGTGGCGATGGGCGGCAAGTACGCGATCAAAGACAATCGCGAGATCCCGGATACGCTCGAGGTGCTCTGGGAGTTCCCCGGTCCCACTCTCATGATCTTCTGCCAGTACAATTGCAACGCAGCGCCGGGCAACATTCAAAACGCCGAGATGGAATTGCGGGGCACCAAGGGAACCATGTACATCCATGGCAATCGTTGGGAAGTCGTGCCGGAAAGCCAGGCGACGGTCGAGGTGCCCGCGCGCACGCCGGTGGACCGCAACGTGGAACGGGCCTGGGGACCCTCGCGCAAGCCAGTCATGGAGCCGCGGAGCATGAAGGGCAGCGCCGACACCCGCTTCCACGTGCGGAATTTCCTGGACTGCGTGAAAAGTCGCGCGCGCTGCAACTGCGACGTGCTCACGGGACACCTGTCCACCACCGCCACCCTCATCGGCAACATCGCCCTCAGGACGAAAAGCTACCTGGAATGGGATGCCAAGGCGGAGCGTTTCGTTAACAACGAAGCCGCCAACCGCTACCTGCACTACCGCTACCGGGCGCCCTACAAGCTCCCTTGAGCGGGGGGGCGCGCGCAACCGGTGGAGAGCCCTTTCTCGATGCGGGCGAGCCTGCGTTCGATCCAGCGGACTTCGTCGTCGAATCCGGCCGAGCGGTGGAACTCCATGAGCCGGCGGTAGCGCTGGACGGGATCGAACCCAAGGCTGTATTGCAGCTTGCGCAAGTCCACGGGACACAGGTGCAGGGGCCTAGCGTCGGCTTCCTCGAGGTGGTTCGAGCCGTTCATGAGGCAGCGGTACCAGATGCAGTGCGCCAGGCCGCACATGTGACCGACTTCGTGCGCCAGCACCTTGATGCTCCGGCGCAGCAGCAGGCGCATCCAGTCCGGTTTGCGGGCCTGCCCGTGGAAATGGGGGTCGTAGCGCGCGAAGCTGTACACCCCCACGCGTTCGTTCACCCAGGCCTGGCCAAAGACGAAGTTCCAGGCCGGATCGGGGTACAAGTCCGTCATGGTGATACCCACCAGCGCGAAAGCGTCGCGGGGCATGCGCCTCCGGAGCATCTCGAGCAGGTCACCCGTCAACCACTGGGTACGGCCGGTCCAGCGGTTGCGGCGCTGCGTGATCCGCGTGCTCGCGGGATCCACCGGAGGCAGCAACTGGACACTCATGAAGAAGAAGGCCGAGGCGAAACGGCGCAGTTGATCCAGGGGCGGGGCCTGTCCGCAAGGGAACTCGCCCAGCGGCTGCAAGTAGAGCACGCTGCGGTGGGGTTCCGGACGCGGAGGTCGCGATTCGACGAATTGTTGGAAGGTCTGACCCGGCTCGGGCTGGTGGGCCAACCAGTCGTGCGGACCGGGCTCGGGCAAGGGTTGGAAATCATCGCCAGGCTCGAAGGACCGGCGCAGCGTCTCCGGGAGGCCTGCGGTGGGTCCCAGGGCTAGCAGGCGCTCCTCCGGCGAAGGCGGACGGAAGACCACATTTTCAGCATAGAAGCCGCACCGGCGCCATGGCAACGGCCGGGACCGGGGGCGCCATCGTACCATATTGCGTTGGAAGCGCGCTTATGGACGCCATCGAAGCACTCAAGACCCGTCGTTCCGTCCGTGATTTCCGCGCGGGAGAGGTTCCCGCATCGCTGCTGGAAGAGTTGGTGGATTGTGCGCGCCTGGCCCCCAGCGGGCGCAACGAGCAGCCGTGGGAGTTCGTGGTCGTGCGCGATCGCCAGAAACTGCGCGAGCTCGCGGCGCTGACCGACAACGGTCGGTTCATCGCCGATGCCGCAGCGTGCATCGTCGTGGTGTGCCGGCCTGCGAAATATTTCCTCGAGGACGGCAGCGCGGCCACCCAGAACATCTTGCTGGCGGCCCACGCCCACGGGCTGGGGGCCTGCTGGGTGGCAGGCGACAAGAAGCCCTATGCCACCAGCGTTCTGAAGGCAGTGGGAGCGCCGGAGGGCTACCATCTGGTCAGTCTCGTTCCCGTAGGGTGGGCCGCAGCCGAGCTGCCCGAGCGAGCCCCGAAACGGTCGCTCGCCGAGGTGCTGCACTGGGAGCGTTTCTGACCGGGGAGCGCCCGCCGCTCACGGCGCCGGATCCGGGATGAGGAAGCGAGCCGGGATGTTCGCCGCACAAGTCGCCGCTTCGGCGGCCAGATAACCGCTCCGCACGGCGCCTTCCATCGTCGCCGGCCAACCGGTGTCTGTCCAGTCCCCCGCCAGGAAGAGATTGGCCAACGTCGTCCGGTTGGCGGGCCTCCGCGTGCGCAGTCCCGGGACCGGCGAAAACGTGGCGCGCATCTGTTTGACGAGGAGAGCGCGTTCGAGCCGCACGGTGCGGGCGAGGGGAAAGAATTCGCCCAGTTCCCGGAGCGCGAGGCCAACCGCGGCCTCATTGGACAGCGACGCCGGCCTGCGGGCCGCGCTGACCACCAGTTGCACGTAGCGGCCCTCGTGCTTGTTGAAAGCCCACTGGACGGTGCGATCGAGCAGCGCGGCCTGCGGCAAGTCCATCACAGGCCGCTCGAACCAGAGATGGACCGCCACGATGGGCGACATTTCCAGCTTGGGAAGGTCCAGCCTGGGGACCAGCGCCCGCGCCTGTTCCACTGGTGTTGCCAGCACATAGGCGTCCGCCCGGTGGATGGCTCCGCGCGCCTGGATGCCCGCGATCCGGCATCCCTCGGTGAGCACGCGCTCGACGCGGGTGCCCAAACGGAACGCTATGTTCGGGAATGCGCGCCAGCGTTCCTCGCTGTAGATCTCGCCGAGCGGGACCGTGGGCACGCCGAGCCGAGCCCCGCCGGGCGAGGCCAGGAAGATCAACCACAGCGCCTGAAGAGCGTGCCAGGCCGAGACGCGTTCTGGCTCTTCATTGAGCGCGCTCACCATGAGGGGCCGCCAGAACCGGGCGAGCGCGCGGGGGGTCTGGCGATGACTCGCCAGCCATGCACCCATGGAAACGGCGTCCAGGTCCTCGCGCCGGGCCAACTCGTGACGCACGACGGCCATCGCGCGTAGGATCGCGAGCTTGTCGCGCAGCCCGAGCGATCCCAGGCGGAGGAATGCGGCGAGCCGTGCCGGGCCGGAGCCTCCGGTGGCCAGCACCCATCGCCTTCCGCCGGGCTCGACGAACACGTATTCGTCGTGGAAGCGGATCAGGTGTCGGACGCCGAGGCGGCGGTAGAAGTCGAGCAGGTTGCGGCAGCAGCCGAGCAGGATGTGCTGACCCGCGTCGATCCACTCGGGGACGCCTTCGACACGGATGGAGCCCGCCCGCCCGCCGGGCCGGTTGCGGGCCTCGAAGATCTCGATCTCGAATCCGGACTCGTGTAGGGCGAGGGCGGCAGCCATGCCCGCCAGTCCCCCGCCGATGACGATCGCGCGCGGCACTCAAGCTGGCTGGCGTGCGGCCCTGCGACCATACAGCCGCACGACGTTCTCCATCAGGCGGAGGCCGCAGTCCCCTTCCAGTGTCAGCATGGACTCGGGATGGAACTGTACGGCCTCGATGGGCAACTCGCGATGACGTACGCCCATGATGACGCCGTCCTCGCTTTCGGCGGTGACTTCCAGGCACTCGGGCAGTTTCTCCTTGCGCGCGTACAGCGAGTGGTAACGACCGA
Organism: Bryobacteraceae bacterium; assembly: GCA_025062235.1. Lineage (GTDB taxonomy): Bacteria > Acidobacteriota > Terriglobia > Bryobacterales > Bryobacteraceae > DTHT01. Next base: position 23,851 of record JANXAE010000004.1, on the reverse strand, counting down.
CCTGGAAGGTCTCGGGCAGGCCCGCGAAGACGCCGCGCCCGGTGTGGCGGATCCGTGAAGGCTTGCCGTGTACGGGATAATCGAGCACGCCCAGTTCCCCGCCGAAGGCTTCCACGACGCCCTGCAAGCCGAGACAAACGCCGAAGACCGGGACGCCCTCGCGGGCGGCGAAGCGGACCAACTCGGGCACGCCGAAGTCCTCCGGACGACCGGGCCCGGGCGAAATCAGGATCAGATCCGGGCGAAGTTGGCGGATGAGATCCAGCGGGAAGCCAGCACGGTACGTGACGACCTCGGCGCCGGTTTGCCGGGCGTAGTTGGCCAGCGTGTGGATGAAGCAATCGTCGTTGTCCACCAGAAGCATGCGCACGCCGGCGCCGGGCCCAGGACCCACGGGAGCAGGTGCGGACTCGGCGGGAGGTTCCAGGGCGCGGAAGAAGCCTGTGGCCTTGAGGCGCGTCTCGAGCTCCTCGCGCTCGGGCGCCGAGTCGTACAGCAGCGTGGCGCCGGTGGCGTAACTGGCCACGCCGTCCTTGAGATGCACGGTACGGATCAGGATGCCAGTGTTGATGTCGCCGTTGAGCAGGATCATCCCTACGGCTCCGCCGTACCAGCCACGCGCGTCCTTTTCCAGATCCTCGATGGCCTGAGCGGCGGCTTTCTTCGGCGCTCCGATGACCGTGACCGCCCACATGTGGCTGAGGAAGGCGTCCAGCGAGTCAAACCCTGGAGCCAGCTCGCTTTCGACGTGATCCACCGTGTGGAAGACGCCGGCGTAGGATTCGATCAGGCGGCGGCCGATGACCCGCACCGAGCCGGGCACCGAGACGCGCGACTTGTCGTTGCGGTCTACGTCGGTGCACATGGTCAGCTCGGATTCCTCCTTGCGCGAGTTCAGCAGTTCGCGGATGGCCTCGGCGTCGCGCAGCGGATCGCCCGTGCGGCGGGCGGTTCCGGAGATGGGGCAAGTCTCGATTCGCCGCCCTTCCACGCGCACGAACATCTCGGGCGAGGCTCCAATCAATTGCTCGTCGCCGAACTGGAGCAGGAACTCGTACGGACTCGGGCTGGCCACCTGCAACCGACGGAACAGATAGGAGGGCGGGCCGGAATAGGGGGCCCGGAAGGTGCGACGGAGCACGACTTCGTAGTAATCGCCGCGACGCATGCCTTCACGGACTTTCTCCACCTTCTCGATGTACTCCTCGGCGGTGTGGTCGGAGACAATTTCGCCCACGCGCGGCTGACCGGGATCGGGCAGCCGCTCGCCGCTGCGCTCGAGCCCCGTGGTGGCCAGGTCATCGCAGGCGAACTCGTACTGGTAACGCTCGATCGTCTCGCGCTTGCGATCCATGAAGTAGATGTCGTCGCAGAGGAACAGGTGCAGATCCTTCTGGCCGCCGCGGGGCAGCTTCAGGCGGATGGGGTCGAACTGGAACAGCAAGTCGTAGCCGAAGGCGCCCACCAGGGCGAGGCGCGAATCCTTGGGATGACGGAATTCTTCGATCAACGCCCGCAGGATGGAGAACGCCGAGGGCTGCTTGCTGCGCTCCTCCTCGGGAAACAGAAGCGGCAACGGCTTCAGGTGACCGGTGAGGACTCCCCCACTCAGCTCGAGGCTCTCCCAGTGCGGGTGCTCCGCGAGCACACGCCGGAGCAATTGCACGAGCACTTGCCCTCGGGGATTCAGGGGGCGGAAGTGGATCTGGCGCCCCACGCCCACGATCTCGAGCGGCGGCCGCACAGACGCGATGTCCCAGCGCGAGTAGCGGCCGGGATACTCGTAACCGGAGGACAGATAGAAGCCGCGGTAATGATCCAGCTCGTCCAGCAGGTGCGCAAGTCCCTTCCGATAGGGCAAACGAGATGTAACGCGAGTTACGACAATGCCGCGCGGCGTTCTGTATTGGAGTTGACGCATGCGGGGGAGCTACCCAGCCAGCATACCAGATCGCCGGCCAGCTCTCCCGATCAGCCCTGGAACGTGCCTACGATGATCAGGCCGATCGGGATGTCTCCGATTGTCGCGTGGAGCACCCAATCGCCTTCATGCTGCACCAGACCCGCCGGCTCCCGTTTGTCGAGCTTCCACACGCTCAGGATGGCCGGATGCGAGGTTCCGGAAGCCTTGTTGCTCATCGCCACCAGCTCGTCGTAGCTGGGCGTAGCGTTCAAATCCTTGTCCTCGGAAGCCGGAATGATCTTCAGGAAATCCCGCTGCGGGGCCACTCCCTGGTGGGCTCCGTCCACCGGATAATACGCGAGCCGCAGCGTATAGACGCCGGGCTTGATCGCCTGGCCACGGCGGTCCGCGCCGCGGCCGGGGAACCGGATCGCCCCAACCAAGCTACCGTGAGGGATGGTGGTCAGGGACACGCCTTCCTCGGCGGTGGCGGGACCGGTTGGCGCTTGGGCACGGAACCAAAGCTCGGCAAAGACGCTGCCGTTGGGTGCGACGATCCGGTGCCCGGTCTTTTGGAGCGCCTCGCGAATTGCGGGAGCCAGCTCCTCGGGCGGGGGCCCAGCCGGCTCGTACCTGTACTGGGCAAAGCTGAACAGGCTCACCAACGGCAAAGCGAACAGGAACTTCCTCATGGAGTCTTTCCTCCTACTTTTTCAGCTTAACGCCGGCCAGGATCGAACCCGAGGAACTCACCGGGTTTGAACGCCCGCGACCAGCAAGGCAACCGTCACGCCCCCAGCACGGAGGTACAAGGTCCATTCGCCCCGCGCGTTCATCTCGAAGCGGGGCGCAGCGCCTTCCGGCGACCACGTCCAGCGCAGCGTGCCCCTGGCCAGGCCCGCAAAGCCCTCGCCTGCCTCGAGGCCGCGATCGGCAGTCGCAGGAATCAAGGCCGCCGAGTCCTCGCCCGCGTAACGCAAAAGGTAGATGCCGCGCCCGAAGCCACGGCCGTTGCGATCAGCGCTGGGAACCTGGTACTCGATGACGCCGAGCAAAGCCCCGACCGGTACCGCGTCCTGTCGGAGCGCCTCCTCGATAGTGCCGGAATCGAAGCCGCTCTCGCGCCACCAAACCTCGCAAAAACGGAAGCCGCGCGAATCCACCACACGCACTCCCCGTGACACGAGCACTTCGCGGACCTCCGGCGCGAGCTCCTCGGGCGGGGCACCTCCCGGCGCTACTCGGTAGAGCGCAGGAGCCGCTGCCCCGGCCAATGCCACCAACAGAGCCGACAATGGCACGAACGCAGGCTTCACATTGTTTTAGATGCGTCCGCCACCAGCCCGTTGCACGGGCCGCCACGTTGCGGCGCCTCCGCCGCTGTTGCGAGAATGATTGCGCGCTCCATGGTTCCCGGCGTGAAGATCTCCGCGATCCAGGTGCTGGCCCTGGCCTGCCTCGGCGTCGTCGGCGGGGCTTGGCTGAAGCGGCGGGTCCGCCTGCTCGACTGGCTCAACATACCCGCCAGCGTGCTGGGAGGGTTCCTCTATGCCCTGATCGCATTGTTGCTGCGCGACCGGTACGTGAACCTGGAATTCGACCTTGTCCTGCGCGACCTCCTCATGATCGCCTTTTTCACCACGGTTGGCCTCCGCGCCAGCGTGCGGCTGGTGCGCGAAGGCGGCAGGCAGGTCCTGCTGTTCTGGGCGATCGCGACGCTGGGCGTGGTGCTCGAAAACGTGCTCGGCGTGGGAATGGCACTGGCCTTGGGGATCCATCCGCTGGCAGGCCTAATTTGCGGTTCGGTGACGATGGCGGGCGGACCGGGAACCGCGCTGGCCTTCGGGCAGACGTTCGAACAGCTCGGCATGGCAGGGGCCACCGATCTCGGCATTGCAGCGGCGATGTTCGGCATTGTGGCTGGAGGACTGCTGGCCGGATTCGCCGGCGGGCGCCTCATCGAGCGCCACGGCCTGAAGCCGGCGCCCACGCGCGACCCGGCGTCGCTCGAAGAGGTGGTGTACGCCGCCGATCCCCCCGAACGGCACGCGCCCGCGATCGAAGGCGCCCGTGTCTCGGAGCAGGCCTCGCTCATGAACAACATCGTGGCTGTGGCCGTGGCGATGGGGGCGGGCAGCCTGATCAGTCTCGCGATCCAGCGCCTGGGCATCGTGCTGCCGGCCTACATCGGAGCCATGATCGCGGCTGCGGTCATCCGCAATCTCGACGACCGCTACCGCTTCGCCGGCCTCGCCCAGCATCACATCGACGATCTCGGCAGCATCGCGCTCAACCTCTTCATTGTCATGGCGCTGCTGGGACTGCGCCTGTGGGAGTTGGCGCACCTGGCCGTCCCCGTGCTTTTGATCCTGCTGGCGCAAGTCGCGCTGGTATGGCTGCTGGGCGTGGGGACGGTTTTCCACTGGATGAAGCGCGATTACGATGCTGCCGTGATGACGGGCGGCTACTGCGGCTTCATGCTGGGCACGACGGCGAACGCGCTGGCAGGAATGGAAGTGCTGGTGGGCAAGTACGGGCCGGCGCCACGCGCCATCCTGGTGGTTTCGCTAGTCGGCGCTTTCCTCATTGATTTCACCAACGCCACCATCATCACGACGGCGGCAAACCTGCTGCGCTGACGCCCGTCAACGGCTCAGCAGCGGGCCGAGCAGGCGGTCCAGTTCGGCCTCGGTCCACGCGCTCGGACGCACGCCCCGGACGAGGCGCCACAGCTCGCGGTGCTCGGCCACGCCATTGGGTTCGACCGCGCGCAACGGCCCCAGCGTCTCCAGCTCGAGAAACTCGTCGTTGGTGAAGATTTCGAACGAGCAACCGAAGTCGGGATAGGCGGCCGCCGGGTCCGCGGCGCTCTCCTTGTAGAACAACTCGTCGCCCAGCAGGTAGGCGCCCCAAGTGCGGGGATTGAACAGGCCGATCTTCTGCGGCGCGCTGCGTCGGGGGTCCTGGCGCAGGGCCAGGTATTTGGAGAAGAACATCCAGCGCGGATCCGACAGGTCCGTGTAAGCCCACATGACCAGCGGGTTGGTCGGCAGCAGGACCTCCGGATGCTTGCCGCGCGGAGGGAAGCCGGTGACGGCCGTGCCGCCCGGAGCCATCATGGTCAGGGCCCAGGGCGCGAACTCGATGCGCCAAGGGTTGGTGTTGCGGATCCGGTGCAGGACCTCGACGAGATCCTCCGAAGCCGACATCTTCACAACGATTTGTTTCTCCAAGCCGGTGCCCGGCTCCACCGGCGCCGTCGCCTCCAGCACGCTGCCCTCCACGCGGATGCGCACCGGAGCGTTGTCCGGCGCCCAGGTGGTCTCCAAGCGCTCGGGCGCCACCCACAACCGGTGTCCGCCGCGCAGTTGGAATTCTTTCTCGCCGCGCCTGCCCAGTTGCTCGGGAAACTCCTTGAACAAGTTGGGACCCCCGACGAACGCGCAACGGATGATGCGCGGACCCACGTCGCCGGTCACGACCAGCTCGATGCGACCGTTGGTGATCCGATAGCAGTTCGACCACCCCTGATATGCGACTCTCTCGATCTTCACCGCGGCTACCGCCTCCGACACGAGCACAGGTAGAAGCAACAGGAGCCGAGCCATCGCGGACATTATACGCCGTGGTCCATTGGCCCGCCTCAGCTCTCCATCCGTGCCCGATAATGGTATGGCTGCAGATTCCGAAGAAAGGAGCGGCGCGAGTGGCCAAGATCGGATTCATCGGTCTGGGAATCATGGGCAAGCCAATGGCCCGCAACCTGATGAAGGCGGGGCACGAGCTGGTGGTCTACGACATCCGTCCGGAGCCTGTCGAGGAGCTGGCGGCCGAGGGCGCTGCGCGGGGCCTGTCGCCGAAGGACGTCGCGGCGCGCACCGACATCGTGATCACCATGCTTCCCGATGGCCCGGAGGTCGAGCAAGTCATCCTGGGTCCGGAAGGCGTGCTCGAGGCCGCCCGGCCCGGACTGATCGTCGTGGACATGAGCTCGATCAGCCCTGCGGTGGCGCAGAAGGTGGGGGAAGAATGCCGTCAGCGGGGCGTGGAATTCCTCGACGCGCCCGTTTCGGGGGGCGAGCCGGGCGCGATCAATGCCACGCTGGCCATCATGGTGGGCGGCGAGCAGGCGACTTTCGAGAAAGTCCTGCCCATCTTCCAAGCCATGGGCAAGACGATCACGCTGACCGGACCCGTGGGGGCAGGCAATGTCACCAAGCTGGCCAACCAGATCATCGTGGCCATCAACATCGCGGCGGTGGGCGAGGCGCTGGTGCTGGCGACGAAGGCCGGCGTCAACCCCGACGTGGTGTTCAACGCGATCAAGGGCGGCCTGGCGGGCAGCGCGGTGCTCAACGCCAAAGCGCCGATGATCGTGAGCCGCAACTTCAAGCCGGGCTTCCGCATCCGGCTACACCACAAGGACCTGCGCAACGCCCTCAAAGCGGCCGAGACCCTCAATGTGCCGCTGCCCGTGACCAGTCTCGTGCAACAGATGCTGACGGCGTTGCTCAACGAAGGGGAGGGCGAGCTCGATCACTCCGGCATCGTGCGGTTCACCGAGCGTCTGGCCAAGGTCGAGATCGCGCCACAGGCTTGAGCGGCTTCATCCAGCGCCATCCGACGGAGCTGGCCGCAGGCCGCGAAGACGTCCTGGCCGCGCGGCTTCCGGATGAAGCACGGGAGCACCCGGCGGACTCGGGCCTGAAAGGCCAGGATGCGTTCGGGGTCCGGCGGCTGGTAAGGAATGCCAGGGCCCGGATTGAGCGGTATCAGGTTCACCTTGGCGCGGAGCTGGCCCAACAGGCTCGCCAGCCGGCGGGCATCGTGGTCGGAATCGTTGACGCCGCGGATGAGCAGATACTCGAAGGTCAGGCGCTCCCAGCTCCTTAGCGGATACGCCCGACAGGCTTCGAGCAGCTCGGCCAGCGGGTATCGGCGGGCGATGGGGATCAGGCGCGCGCGCACCTCGTCGGTGGTGGCGTGCAACGAGATGGCGAGTTTCGGCCGAATGGCGGCCTGTCCCAGCTCACGGATCTTAGGCACGATCCCCACGGTGGAGAGCGTCACGCGGCGGGGCGAAATGCCCACGCCGCGCGGGTCCACGAGCAGGCGCGTGGCCTTCAACACGGCTTCGAGATTCAGCAAGGGTTCGCCTTGTCCCATCATGACCACGTTCACGCGGTCCCGACCCGGCTCGAGCCCGTGTTCGCGGAGCAGGAAAAGCACCTGGCCGGCGATCTCGCCGGCGGTCAGGTTGCGCTCGAGGCCCAGCGCGGCCGTCATGCAGAAATGGCAACCCACAGGGCAGCCCACTTGGGTCGAGATGCAGAAGGTCGAGCGCGAGACCTCGGGCATGAAAACAGCCTCGATGGCGCGCCCGTCGTCCAGCCGCAGCAAGTACCGTCGGGTGCCGTCCGCCGAATCGTAGCGACGCTCGACTCGGGGAAGCCCGATGCGATGGTCAGCGGCCAGTTGGCGGCGGAGGTCCGAGGGCAGTGTGGTCACTTCGTCCAGGCTTGTGACCCGGGTACGGTAAAGCGCCTCATAGAGCTGTTGCGCGCGGAAGCCGGGGTGCCCCTGGCCAAGCAGCGCGGCGAGCTCCCCAGCGTCCAGACCCAGCAACACCCCCATATGCCCAGCGTAGCATCGCCAAGAAGGGTGGCGTCTCGGTTTATCCTGAAGAGGTCGGGCGCGTGTACGCGCGGCGAGGAGGATGGCGCCCATGGATAGGCACCAAAAGCAGAAGTGGCGCTTTTCGCTGATCTATCTGGTGGTGGCGGTGCTGGCCATGTACTCGTTCCAAATGCTGATGGTCGCTCCGCAACCCAGGACGGTGTCCTACAGCGAGTTCGTAACCGAGGTCAAGGCGGGCCGCCTCGCTGAAGTCAATATCACCGAGCGGCAGTTCATCGGCCTGCCCAAGCAGGAGGCAGGCAAGGGCAAGCCGGTCCTGCTGGTGGCGACGCGCCTGCCGGGAATTGACGAGACGCCGCTCGTGCGCGAGATGGAGGCGCAAAACGTGAAGCTCTCGGGGCGCATCCAGGTGCGCTCCTGGTGGGCCGAGTTGCTGTTGTCGTGGATCCTGCCGCTCGGCGTGCTTTTTCTCATTTACGCCTACGGCATGTGGCGCATGGGCCAGACCACCGGGCCGCTCAGCCTGGGGCGCAACCGCGCCAAGATCTACGACGACTCCAGCCGCGTCGGCGTCACCTTCGCCGACGTGGCGGGGGTGGACGAGGCCCGCAACGAGTTGATGGAAATCGTGGACTTCCTCAAGAACCCCGGCAAGTACCAGAAGCTGGGAGGGCGCATCCCGAAAGGGGTGCTTCTGGTTGGACCGCCGGGAACGGGCAAGACTCTGCTGGCCCGCGCCGTGGCGGGCGAGGCGGGCGTGCCGTTCTTCTCGATTTCGGGTTCGGAATTCGTCGAGATGTTCGTGGGCCTCGGCGCGGCACGGGTGCGCGATCTGTTCGAGCAGGCCAAGCAAAAGGCGCCCTGCATCGTCTTCATTGACGAGCTCGACGCCCTGGGCCGCTCCCGGGCCGCAGGCGGCGGCTTTTTCAGCCACAGCGAGCAGGAGCAGACGCTGAACCAGCTCCTGGTCGAGATGGACGGCTTCGACTCCTCGAAAGGGGTCATCATCATGGCCGCGACCAACCGCCCCGAGATCCTCGATCCGGCGCTGCTGCGCGCAGGGCGTTTCGACCGGCACGTGGTCGTGGACCGGCCCGACCTGAAAGGACGTCTTGAGATTCTCAAGGTCCATGCGCGCAAGGTGAAACTGGCCGCGGACGTCAACCTGGAAACCGTGGCCGCCCGCACGCCGGGCATGGTGGGTGCTGACCTGGCGAACATCGTGAACGAGGCAGCCCTGCTGGCCGCGCGCCGCGGCGCCGAGCAGGTCGAGATGCGCGATCTGGAGGAAGCCATTGACCGGGTGCTGCTGGGCCTCGAAAAGAAGAGCCGCTGCCTGAGCTGCGAGGAAAAGCGGCGTGTGGCCTACCACGAGGTCGGTCACGCGCTGGTGGCGCTCTCGGTGCCCTTCGCCGATCCGGTCCATCGCATTTCGATCATCCCGCGCACGATCGGAGCGCTGGGGCACATGCTCCAACTTCCCACCCAGGAGAAATGTCTGTTGACAAAGCCGGAGCTGGAGGATCGAGTGGCTGTCCTGCTAGGCGGGCGCGCCGCCGAAGATCTGGTCTACGACGGCGTGGTTTCAACAGGCGCAGCCGACGATCTGGAGCGTGCTTCCGAGCTGGTCCGACAGATGGTCACGCGGTTCGGTATGAGCCAGGAGCTGGGCGTGCTCACCTACGGACGAGCGCACGCCGCGCGCTTCCTCGGTTCCGCCTTGACCACCGAAGAGCGCAACTACAGCGAGCGGACGGCCGAACAGATTGATGCTGAGGTCCGCCGAGTCATGGAGGCGACCTACGAAAGAGCCAAAACCATCCTGCGCCAGCGCCGAGAGGACATGGAAAGGCTGGTCGAGGAGCTCATCCGCAAGGAGACGTTGGACCGCTCCGAGCTGGAAGCGCTGTTGCTGCCTGCGGGCAAAGCCGCCAAATAAAAGAGCGGGAACCCGCGCGCGTGGCGGCGGGATCCCGCTCGAAGCCGGGCTCGTGCTTACGCGGCGAGAGCCTTGCGCTCCTCGGTCCGGATCGGAATCTGGCGCGGCTTCATGGCGGTGGTCAGCGGGATCTGGATGTCGAGCACACCGTCATGCAGGACCGCACTCAGCTTGTCCAGATCCAGACCGTTGGGCAGGTCAATGACGCGCTCGAACCGCCCGTAGGGCATCGTGGTGTAGACGTAGCCCTCCTTGCCGAAATCTTTGGGGGCCTTGCGCTCACCCTCGACGACCAGGGTGTTGCCCTGCACGCTGACTTTCAGGTCCTTCTCGGACACGCCCGGCAGGACGACACGCAGGTTCAGATGCTCGTCCGTCCAGCCGGTCTCAACGGCTGGGCTGAACACCCACTCGTCGGTCGTGCCCCTCCGAGCGGTCCCGTAGAAGCTGTCGAAGAACTGATCAATCGAACGGCGGAAATTCTCCAGGGTCTGACGGATGTCGGCAGCAATCGGCGTCAACAGCATAGCTTACCTGACCTCCTTTCCTGGATATTTCCTGGCGCCGGCCTTGCGCCGAACCGGCATAGGGTTGCGGCGCTGCGCCGGCAGCCCGACGTTTGACGGGGCCGAGCTGACCACCGGCCCCGGCCCCCTTTCGGGAGCTGTTCCGCTGATATGGATGCAGTCACACTCAGAAAGGTTGCATGTGATCTGCTCATCTCGACCAATCCAATATCAGTCGTAGACAAGCCAAGCCGTCCCACCACCGGTCTGCATGAGGCTCCCGAGCTGGCATTCCAAACCAAAGTTGCCCATAGCGCAAGCCCTTCGGCCAGAAGCGATTCATCGTTGAGCAAGGCGAGCGGGAGCTCGCTGCCTTCCTCGCCGATGCTCCGCTCGGTTCCCCTGCAAGCCGCTCGGGCCTGGAGCCGAAGGACCGGTTATCCCGCCTGCGGTCCGACTACGCTTTTGAGAACGCCCGCTGCCAGCTTGACCCATTGGGGCACAAAGCACTGGGACCATCAAAGAAATACTATTACCGTAGTAGTACACGTTGCAAGCTTCTTTGTACAGGAAAGACATAGCTCGGAAGAGGCCTTCATCACACACCAGTTGACGACCACACCGCGGGGAGACGTCGAGACTCGAATTGGGGATGACTACGGGCTGGGCTTGGCGTGCTCCTCGGGCGGCACCCACTGCGCGGCGAGCGTCGCGCCCAGGTTTCTCAGCAAGTCGAAGACCCAAAGGGGCTTGATAGGCGGATGCCTCGTTCGTGTCCGTCTCGCTGCGCGTCGGTCAGCCCGATGCGGATGGCCCCATGCTGCTCATGGCAAACGGGGCCATAAGATTACATTTGTAGAGAACTCGCATCGGCGGCGTTTCTACGGCGGCTGGCAGACGGCTCAGAAAGCGATGCGCGCCGAACCCTGCATCGAGCGGCTGCCGCCAGCGGAGCTGATCACGCCGAAGGTGGCGGCCTGCGACATGTTGGTGCCGGGCGCCGCGAAGTTGGGGGTGTTGGTCAAGCCGGTCGCGTCGAGCCGGATCTCCAGTCTCAGCCTCTCGCGCAGGGGGATCGTCTTGAAAAAGGCCGCGTTCAAGCTGCGCGTGCCTGGGGCCCGCAGCTCGTCGAGCGCGGGTGGCTCGGGCGTGACCGTGTACTGGTTGGGCAGGGGTTCGAAAGCCGTGATGTCGAAGCAGGGATTCAGCACACGGCCGCTGGTGGGATCCCGCCGGTCGCCCAGCCTCAGGTGAACCGGTCCGCTCAGTCTGGGATTGCGGATGCGCAGCGGGCGACCATAAGCGTGGGTGACCGATAGCGGCGTGCCGGTAGCAAATTGCGCCAAGCCGCTCACGGACCAGCCGCCCAGGATGCGATCCCAGACCTTGTGCAGGCCGCCGCCCGTGAAGCGCACCGGCAACTGGTAGACGAAGGCCAGCCGCGTGACGTGCTTCTGATCAATGGCGGAAACCGCCCGGTAAAAGCGGGGATTGACGACGCTGGTCGTGTTGTTGTCCATCAAGCGGGAGAAACTGTAGGTCCAAAGCACGGTCAACCCGTGCGTGAGCCGCTTGTCGGCCTTGGCGTGCAGCGCGTGGTAGAGCGCGCGCCCGGTTGGTGCGGCGTTGAGGGTGACGGTGGTGAACTGCGGGAATCGCACCCAAAGCCGGCTCTGGGTGATGGTCGAGCTCTGTCCCAGAGTGGATGTGGCAGGGAAAAGGCCGTAGAACGGGTTCGTCACCCGCCGATTTTCCTCGGCGCCGAGCGCCAGGAAAACGTCGGGCCTTTCGTTCAGGTTGAAGCTCTCGGGCTGCTTGACGCTGTGCATGCCGGTGTAGGCCAGCTCGAGCAAGGTCCGTGCCGGCAGTTCGCGCTGGACACTGAACTGCCACTGGCCGTTGTACGGGTTCACACGCGGTTCGCCCAGAAAGCCGATGCTATCGCCGACTTGCGCCATCAGGCCGACGGAGCTCCCGAGCGGCTGCCGCAAGCCTTGGGGAAAGGGGTTGGCCAGGGTCGTATAGGGCGTAGCGCCGTTGTCCACCGTGCCCACGTAAGGTGTGACCCCATTCCAGACACCCAGCCCGCCGAAGAAGGTGGTGTTCATCGAAACGATGCTGTAGAAGATCCCGTAGCCGCCGCGGATGACCGTGGCAGGCGTCACCTGCCAGGCAAAGCCCAGCCGCGGGCCGAAATTGTTCTTGTCGGCAGGCTGGCGACGCGGGTTGCCGTTCACACCCGCAAAGAGAATCCCGCCCGCAGTTCCATCCCGGGAACCTGTACGGGCAGGCGCGCGTTCTCATCGAACCGCAGGCCCATGCGGTCATAGCGCTCGGTGAAGGGCGTCTCCAGCTCGTAGCGCACGCCGAGGTTCAGCGTCAGCCGGCGCGTCACCTTCCAGTCATCCTGGAAGAACCATGCCCAGTGGTGATTCTGGGTGGAAGTGGCGGTGTTGTAGCCGAAGTTGCCCGAAGCCGCCAGGCCCAGCAGCAACGAAGCCATGCCGGAGCCCGAGCTGTCGGCGGAGCGGGCCTCGAACGGGTTGGCGTGGGTGAAGGTGGGATTGAAAGTGAATGACCCCACTGCGTTCGAGCCTGGCGAGACGCTGTTGATCCGGCCGAGCCGATAGTCCACGCCGAACTTGAGGGCATGCTCGCCGGAAAGCCTCGTCCAGGTGCTCACCACCGAATTGGTGAGTTGCCGCGAGAAGGACTTGGTGCTGCCCAGATCCGGCAGATTCTCGCCAGGCGAGAAGTTCGGCCAGCCGCGGAAGGCCTGATTCGAGACGATGATGTCGGCAATGTTCAGCTCCCGGGGATCGGCGCCGGCAGCACCCGTCTGGCTGCGGCTCGAATAGCTGAGCACTCCCAAACGGATGGACCCGACTAGGTTGGGCGAGACCACGAGGGTGTCATCCACGGCGAGGCTGAATCGGCGCCGGGCCAAGGGGCGGTCCAGGTCCGAACCGCCGGAAACCGGAAAGGACGTCGCGCCAAAGATCAGCTCGTCGGCCATCTGGATGCGGTCGAGCACGCCCAGACGGACGAAGAGCCGCTGGCGGTCGCCGATGGCATGATCCACGCGGCCGCTGTACTGGTGCTGGTCCACCGAGTACGTCTTGCTGAGACCCCAGTTGTAGCCTGCGATCTGGGTCGGAGCAGGCTGATTGGGCAACGGGTACTTCCCCAGTACCGCGGCGCCGATCGGACTGATGCGCGATGGCGGGATGACGGCGCCGGGAAAGGGCTGGCGGGTGGCGCGGGTGCCTTCCACCACGGTCGTGGCGGGGTCGTAGATGGCGAAGGGCCCGCCCAGGCGGTTCAGTGTCTTCGAGAAGTCGCCCTTGCGCTCGGCCTCTGTGGGCACGCGCGCCTGGCGCGTCAGCTCGCGCGCGTCATGATCGCGCTCGAGCGTGGTCGAGAAGAACGTGCGGTTCCGCCCGTCGTAGACGCGCGGCAGGTAGAGGGGCCCGCTGAACGCGTATCCCCACTGGCGATACGTGACGGGCGGCTTGGGCAAGCCCAGCCGGTTGTTGGTCCAACTGTTGGCGTTCAGTGCGGCCCAGCGCTTGTAAAGGAAGGCCGAGCCGTGCAGCTCGTTGCCGCCGCCGCGCGTGGTGATGGTGACGGCGCCGCCGTTGGAGTGCCCGTAAGCGGCGTCGAACATGGTGGTGTGCACTTTCACCTCTTCGACGGCATCGAGGGCGGGGACAAATCCGATCGTTCCGTCTACCGTTGTGCTGGGAATACCGTCCACTACGATCTCGTTGTCGCCCCGCGTGCCGCCGCCGGCGATGGAAAATTCGCCCTGGGCGCTGCTGGTGTAAGTTCCGGTGCCGCCCGTGACGCCGGGCGCCAGATTGCGCAGGTTCATCACGTTGCGGCTGAGCGAGACCACCATGGTCTCGACGAAGGTCCGCTCGATGACCTGTCCGAGATCGGCCGAAGCGGTGTTGAGCAGCGGCGCGGCCGCCGTGACGGTGACCGATTCGGTGGCCTGTCCGAGCTCCAGCGTCAGATCGAGCGTCACCAGTTCGTTCAGCGAAACGCGAACGCCCTGCCTCTCGAGCGTCTTGAAACCCGGATGCTCCACGCGCACGGTGTAGTTGCCGGGCAGCAGGAAGGGAACCTGGTAGTTGCCTGCCTCGTTCGACGCCGCCGTGGTCTTCACGTTGGTTTCGGCATGGATGACTTCGACCGTAGCGCCGACCACGGCCGCTCCGCTCGGATCCAGGATCCGTCCTCGGATCGTGCCCCGGAATTCTTGCGACCGCAGCGACACTGCCAGGATGAAGATGCAAAGCACGCGGCGCACGACTAACCTCCGCGTCGAGTATGTCACCGGGGCCCGGGGAAAACCATGTCGCCCGGTTTCGCGCCGCGGCGCCGGCAGTGCTGCAAGTACAGCTCCGCGTAGGTGGCGGCGATGTAGCGGGAGCGGTCCAGGCCGAGCCTCCGCGCCGTTCGCTCGATCCACCCCGCTGGGCCCTCGAGTTCCAGATAGACGCCGATCGGGGTCTCGTCTACAGCCACGACGCCGGGTTCCCGCGGGCGTGCATATTCGGCCCTGTACTTCTGGTAGCGGAAGACGGGATGGAATCCGAGCCGCTCCAGGATGCCTTGTGCCTCAGCGAACGCGCCTGGCGGCAGCGCGACCTCGATCTCCTCGCGGTCCTTGTGGGGCCCCGCACGCGCCGGCCCCTTGTAAGTCAGCCATGCCTTCGCCCCACTCTTGCGCAGCCGCAGCAGGCATCCGGCACGCTCGAGGCTTCTGCGCCGGTCGTCCAGCACGAGGTCGTCCTGGAAGACCCGAGGCCGTCGAACGCGGAAGCCATGCGTGCGCAGCAGCCGGCGCGCTGCGCGCGCGCTGGGCATGGCGATCTTGACCTCGACCTCGCGCGAGCCGACCCGGGCCCTCATAGAGCTCTTCCCGAGCATAGCAGCCGCTCGCCCGCGCGCACCGGACTCGGTCACGTGGCACAATAGAGAACTCATGATTGAAATCGTCCGCCCGGGCGTCTCCGCGCGCCACGCACGCGTCGTCCTTTTCGATTTCGACGGCACGCTCTCGCTCATCCGCACCGGTTGGGTGAACGTGATGGTCCCCATGATGGTGGAAATCCTGCTCGAACTCAAGACCGGCGAGAGCGAGGAGCAACTGAGGACGATCGTCGAGGATTTCGTGGCGCGCCTGACCGGCAAGCAGACCATCTACCAGATGATCGAGCTGGCCCGCCAGGTCGAGCTGCGCGGAGGCAAGCCGCTCGATCCCCTGGTCTACAAGAAGATGTATCTGGAGCGTCTGCACGAGAAGATCAAGGACCGGCGGGAGGCGTTGCGCACCGGCGAGGCGCCGCCGGACCGATACCTGGTACCGGGCGCACGCGCGCTGCTCGAGCAATTGAAACAGCGCGGTCTGAAAATGTACCTCGCCAGCGGGACCGATCAGGAGTACGCCCGCGAGGAGGCGCGCCTGCTGGACATTGACCGCTACTTCGACGGCGGCGTCTGGGGCGCCCTGGACGACTACAAGAGCTTCTCCAAGGCGATCCTCATCCAGCGGATGATCCAGGCGGCCGAATGCAGGGGCGACGACCTGCTCGGTTTCGGCGACGGCTACGTGGAAATCGAAAACGTGAAAGCAGTGGGCGGCGTCGCGGTGGGCGTGGCCACCGACGAGCCTGCCTGCCAGCAAGTGGACCAGTGGAAGCGCAACCGCCTGATCGGCGTGGGCGCGGACCTGATCGTTCCCAATTACCTCTGCCGCGACGAGTTGCTGGCGATCCTGTTCGGGAAATGAGCGGCTCCCGGTACCACGCTTTCGATCGTGCCCGGCTGCGGCTCAAGCCGCTGGCCGAACGCACCCACGATCTGACCCTCGAGCATTGGTTGCGGCTGGAGGATGCCGCGCCCGCCTTCGACCACCCGCACCTGCCGGAGCTGGTCGCGCGGCTCCGAGCTGCCCGGCGGCGCGGCGCCGCCCGCATCCTCATGATGGGCGCCCATGTCATCCGCGCCGGCGTCAGCCGTCATCTGATTGCCATGCTGGAGCGGGGCTGGCTGACGCACCTGGCCATGAACGGCGCCTGCGCCATCCACGACTACGAACTGGCGCGCATCGGCGCCACCACCGAGAGCGTGGCCCGCTACATCGCCGAGGGTCAGTTCGGCCTGTGGCGCGAAACCGGCGAGCTGAACGATTGGATCCGCGAGGCGGCAGCGCAGGGCCTGGGGCTGGGCGAGAACGTGGGACGGCGCCTGCTCGAAAGCGATTTCCCGCATCGCGATCTGAGCCTGCTGGCGGCGGCCTACCGGCTCGGGATCCCCGCCACCGTGCACGTCGGAATCGGATACGACATCATTCACGAGCATCCGAACTGCGACGGCGCCGCGTTGGGGGCGGCCAGCTACCGCGACTTCCTGATCTTCGCCCGGGCCGTCGAGGAGCTGGAGGGAGGGGTCCTGATGGCCTTCGGGTCGGCCGTCATGGCCCCGGAGGTCTACTTGAAGGCGCTCGCCATGGCGCGCAACGTTGCGCACCAGGAGGGCCGCGTCATAAAACACTTCGCCACGGCCGTTTTCGACATCGTGCCGATCCGCGGGGATTATCGCCGCGAACTCCCCAAAACCGACCCGGGTTACTACTTCCGCCCGCACAAGACCATCCTGGTGCGCACGGTTGCCGAGGGAGGCGAGAGTTTCTACTTCTGCGGGGAGCACCGCGCTACGATCCCCGCGTTGTGGAGCCTGCTCGAGGAGGAGGACCGGTGACGACGGCCGAGATCCTCGCCCGTTTCCCCAAGCTTTCCGCGCTCGTGGTAGGCGACATCTGCCTGGATCGCTGGTGCACGTACGACCCTGCCGCAGCCGAACCCTCGCGCGAAACCGGAATCCCGCGCATCGCCGTGGTGGCCACGGAGGTGACGCCCGGCGCCGGCGGCACGGTCAGCAACAATCTCGGCGCGCTGGGCTGCGGGCGCATCGAGACCATCGGTGTGGTCGGCGACGACGGATTCGGCTACGAGCTGCTGCGCGCATTGCGGGAGCGGGGCGTAGGCGTCGAGCGGATGCTGTGCGAGCCCGGCCTGCCGACCTTCACCTACACCAAGCTCATCAACCGCCGGACCGGCATCGAGGACCAGCCGCGCGTGGATTTCATCAACGAGCGGCCGCTGCCCGAGACCGTCGAACAAAAGCTCCTGGTCGCCCTCGAGGAGGCTTTTCCCCAGTTCGACGTGGTGCTGGTGGCCGATCAAGCCGAAACCGGGCAGGCGGCGGTGGTCACACCCGCCATGCGCACGCTGTTGGCGGAACTGGCGGCGCGGCACCCGGAGAAAGTCGTCTGGGCCGATTCCCGCTTGCGCATCCACGAATTCCGCAAGCTCATCGTGAAGCCGAACCAGCAGGAGGCCGACGCGGCCTGCCTGCGCTTGTTCGGCGCGGTGGACTACCAGCGCTTGCGCGCGCATGTGGAAAGCCCGCTGATGATCGTCACGCGCGGCGGCGAGGGCGTCATCGTGGTCAACGAAGCCGGCCAGACGCCGGTGCCCACGCGCCGCATCGAAAAACCGGTGGACATTTGCGGCGCAGGCGACAGCTTTTCGGCCGGGGCGGCGCTCGCCTTGGCGGTGACCCGCGACCCGGTGGCCGCGGCGCGCTTCGGCAACCTAGTCGCTTCGGTGACCATCATGAAAAAGGGAACGGGCACGGCCTCGCCCGAGGAAGTCCTGGCCGCGGAGGCAGCCGCGCGGTCATGAACACGCTGGCCATTGACATCGGCGGCACGAAGTTCTCCATGGCGGTTTTCGAGGAAGAACGGATGGTGGGCCGCGCCTCGCGCGCCACGGACCGCGAGGGCGGCCGCCAGTGGATGCTGGAGCAGATCCGCGCGATCCTCAGCGAGTGGCGCCAGTGCCGCCGACTCGACCGCTGCGGCATCGGCTTCGGCGGCCCGGTGAATTTCCCCGCCCAGCGCGTGGCGCTTTCCACCCACGTCGGCGGATGGCAGGATTTCCCGCTGGCGGACTGGGTGCGAGATGAACTCGGCCTGCCCGCCATCGTGGACAATGACGCCAATGCCGGGGCGCTGGGCGAGGCGTGCTACGGCGCGGGTGCAGGCTTCGATCCGCTGTTCTACATGACGCTTTCGACCGGCATCGGCGGCGGCATCGTGATCGGGGGGGACGTCTACCGTGGCGCCGATTCCTGGGCGGGCGAGATCGGCCACCTGACGGTGAGGCCCGACGGTCCGGAGTGCCTCTGCGGGGCACGCGGCTGCCTGGAGCGCATGTGCGCGGGGATTTGGATGGAGCCGGATCACGGCCGCCCGGCGCACGAGCTGCTGCGTGATCCCGAATTCGTGCGCCGCTACGTGGTGGATCTCGCGCTGGGGCTGAAGGCCTGCATCATGCTGCTGAACCCGGCGCGGATTGTCATCGGCGGGGGCATCAGCAAGGCGGGCGAGGCGCTGTTCGGCCCCCTGCGCGCCGAATTGCGAAGGCAGATCACCGGGTGGTCGCAGGCGCGCATGGACGTGGTTCCCGCAGCCTTGGGCGACGACAGCGTGCTCTACGGCGCGCTGGCGCTGGCGAGGAGATTATGAGCTACGCAGAGCACTATCGGCAGGCCTTGCTGGCCACGCTTTCGGCGATCGAGACGGCGAGAGTCGAACTGGCCATCGAGTGGTTCCGCCAGGCCCGCGAAGAAGAACGGCAGATCTTCGTCTGCGGCAACGGCGGCAGCGCAGCCACGGCTTCCCACTTCGTCACCGACATGGTGAAGGGCGCCAGCTACGGCCGCGCCCGGCGCTTCCGCATCCTCGCGCTGACCGACTCGCTCCCCACCATTACCGCCTACGCCAACGACGTCGGCTTCGACGCTGTTTTCGTCGAGCAACTGAAGAACTTCGCGCGGCCAGGCGACCTGGTCATGGGCATCAGCGGCTCCGGGAACTCGCCCAACGTTCTGCGCGCCATCGAGTACGCCAACGCGATCGGCTGCCGCACGATCGCCCTCACCGGACGCGATGGCGGGCGGCTGGCGCCGCTCGCCCAGCTCGCGATCCACGTGCCCGAGCCGCACATGGGACGGATCGAGGACGCACACTTGGTCGTCTGTCACATGATCGCCTACCGCTTCATGGAGGAACTCTGAGCGGCCTCACAGGTGCTGAAGGAAGTAGTTGAGCCGGCGCTCGCGCTCGAGCGTCGTGCAGGGACCGTGGCCGGGGATCACGAACGTCTCCTCAGGCAGCGTGAGCAGCTTCTCGCGGATCGAACGCAGGATCTGACGGCCGTCGCCGCCCGGAAGGTCCGTGCGTCCGATCGAATCCCTGAAGAGCGTGTCGCCGCTTACCAGTTTCTTCTCTTTCGGCATCCACAGACAAACGCTGCCCGGCGTGTGTCCCGGCGTGTGCAGCACCTCGAAACGCACTGGCCCGAGTTCGAACCGGGATCCTTCCTTCAGCTCGCCCTCCACGCGGACGCGGCCAGGAGGCGCCATGCCAAGCCAGGCCGCCTGCATCTCGAGCTGGTCGAGCAGGGCCAGATCGGCAGGGTGCAGGAACACGGGAGCGCCGGTCGCAACCCTCAATTGCTCGGCCGCGCCCACGTGGTCCAGATGGGCGTGAGTGATGAGAATCGCCTTCACGCCCAGCCGGTGACGGCGAAGGATCGCTTCGATCTGGTCGAGCTCGTCGCCCGGATCCACCACGATGGCCTCGCGGCTGGTTTCATCCCAGAAGACCGAACAGTTGCAGGCCAAGGGCCCGACGGCGAGGATTTCGTGGATCATGCGGTATGCTCTCATTATGGCCGAGAGTCTGGGGGAGTTGCTTCGCATCCTGATGCGCTGGCTCCACGTGGCCAGCGCTGCGCTTCTGGTCGGCGGCATGTTCTACTCCCGCTTCGTGGCGGAAGACTGCCTCCAGGCGGCGCGCGAACGCCTGCGTCCCTGGCTGTGGGGAACGATCGCCGGCCTGGTCGCCTCGGGGCTCTACAACCTCCACGCAGCCACCGGACACAGCCGCTACTATTGGATGTGGATGATCATCAAGTTGCTGCTTGCCCTTCACGTGTTCGCTTCCGCCGGCCTGGCCCTGGCCGCGCGCACCGAAGCGGAACGTCGCAGGCGTGCGGGCAGCGCTGCCGTTTCCGGGCTCGTGCTCTTGGCCATCGCGGCCTACCTCCGCCGCATCTATTGAGTCCGGAGCTATCGGAGGCGATGACGGGCTACGAGGCTCTGCGCCAGGGCGCGGCTTGGGCGGACCTGACCGGGCGCGGCGTGTTCCGGGTCCGTGGCCCAGACCGCGTCCGCTGGCTACACGCCATGGTCACCAACCATATCGCGCAGCTTGCGTCCGGGGAGGGCTGCTACGCTTTCCTGCTCGACGCCCAGGGCCGAATCCTCGCCGACGCCAACATCCTTTGCCTTCCGGACAGCTTCCTGCTCGATCTGGAACCGGAGACGCGCGAGCGGATCGGCGCCCACTTGGACCGACACATCATCGCCGACGATGTGACGCTCACGGACGTCAGCCAGGAAATGGCAATCCTTGCCGTGGAAGGACCGCGAAGTGCGGCAGTCTTGCAGAGCCTGGGAATCCCGGTCCCGGCAAGCGCCTTCGCTCACCGGGAATGGGGCGACGTGCTGGTGGCGCGGCTGAGCGCGACCGGGCTGGAAGGCTACCGCTTCTTCCTCCCCCGCAACCAGCGCGACGCGCTTGCGGCGCGGCTCGAGGGCGCGGGCGTGCCCGGGGCCGGACCCGGAGCCTTGCGCATCGTGCGGCTGGAGCAGGGCAGGCCCCGCTACGGCGAAGACATTACCGCCGAACGGCTGCCCCACGAGACTCAGCTGCTGCACGCCATTCACTTCAGCAAGGGATGCTACATCGGACAGGAGATCGTCGAACGGATCCGGGCGCGGGGACAGGTGCATCGCCTTCTGGTGCGCCTGCTGATCGAAGGGGGCGAGCCGCCCCCTGCCGGGGCTGCCATTGTGACCCAAGGCAAGCAGGTGGGCGAGATCACCTCGGCAGCCTGGTCGCCGGCGCAACGTGCGATCGTGGCGTTGGGCTACGTGCGGATGGCGGAGGCAGGAACCGGGGAGCTCACGGTGGAAGGGCGGCGCGCCCGTATCCTTGCCGACCCTCCCGCCTGACCCGCCGCCGGCGCGAATCCGCGTAGACTACTAGATCGGAGTCTTGCCCATGATCACACGACGCGCTTTCCTGCCTTCGTCCGCCGCGGTTCTCGGGGCCGTGCGGGCCGCGACTGCGCCCGCAGCAGATTTCACGCTCGGCGTAGCCAGCTACTCGCTGCGCAAGTTCACGCGCCCCCAGGCCATCGAGATCATCAAGAAGTTGGGCGTGCGCCACGTATGCATCAAGGAGTTCCATCTGCGCTACGCGGATCCCCCTGAAGCGCGAGCCGCGGGCCGCAGGGAGTTCGAGGAGGCCGGCCTGGTGATCGTCGGTGGCGGCACCATCTACATGCTCAAGGACGACGACGCCGACATCCGTTTCTATTTCGACTATGCGCGCGATTGCGGAATGCCCCTCATGGTGATCGGCGCCACCCGGGAAAACCTGCCGCGCATCGAGCGTTTCGTCAGGGAGTACAACATCAAGGTCGCGGTGCACAATCACGGGCCCGAAGACAAGCACTTCCCCACGCCCGATTCCGCGCTGGAGGTTATCCGCGGGATGGATCCGCGCGTGGGCCTGTGCGTGGACGTCGGGCACACCGCGCGGATGGGGGTGGATCCGGTGGAATCCATCCTGCGCGCCGGCTCGCGCGTGCTCGACGTGCACATCAAGGACCTGCGGGACCCGAAAAAGCGCGGCTCCGACTGCCCGGTGGGCGAGGGCGTGCTGCCCATCGTCGGCATCTTCCGCGCGCTGCGCAAGATCAACTACCGGGGCGGCGTGAATCTCGAGTACGAGATCGAGGCGGACGATCCCTTCTTGGGGATGGCCAAGTCCTTCGCCTACATGCGAGGCGTGCTGGCCGCGCTCAGCGGCTGAGCGGCCGCGCCCTCAGTTCTTGCCCAGCTTGAGCAGCTTCTCACGCTGCTCGCGCAGCACGGCCTTGCGGCTGAGTTTGATCTTGTTGCCCTCGATCGAGAGGACCTTGACCAGGATCTGATCGCCCTCGCGCAGCTCGTCGCGCACGTTGCGGATGCGGTTCTCGGAAATCTCGCTGATGTGCAGCAAGCCGTCGGTTCCGGGGAAGATCTCGACGAAAGCGCCGAAGTCCACGAGGCGGACGACCTTGCCCAGGTACGTCTTGCCGACCTCGGCCACGGCTGCGATCTCGGCCACCATCTGGCGGGCTTTCTCGGCGGCGGCCTCGTCCGCCGAGTAGATGTTCACCGTGCCGTCGTCCTCGACGTCAATCTTCACGCCGGTCTGGTCAATGATGCCGCGGATCACCTTGCCGCCCGGCCCGATCACCTCGCGGATCTTCTCCTGCGGGATGGTCATGGTGAAGATGCGAGGCGCGTAAGGCGACAGCGCCGAGCGCGGCGCGGCCAGCACGGACTGCATCTTCATCAGGATTTGCAAGCGGGCGCGACGGGCCTGCTCGAGCGCTTCCCGCATCAGCTCGGGGCTGATGTTGGGGATCTTGATGTCCATCTGCAGGGCCGTGATGCCCTCCTTGGTGCCGGCGACCTTGAAGTCCATGTCGCCGTAGTGGTCCTCGGCGCCCGCGATGTCGGTAAGAATGGCGTAGCGCTCGCCCTCCTTGACGAGCCCCATCGCCACGCCCGCCACGGGGGCGACCGTAGGCACACCGGCGTCCATCAAGGCCAGGCTCGCGCCGCAGACCGTGGCCATCGAGCTGGAACCATTGGATTCCAGAATGTCGCTGACCACGCGCAGCGTGTAAGGGAACACGGTCTCGTCCGGGATCACGGCGCTCAGGGCGCGCTCGGCCAGTGCACCGTGGCCGATCTCACGCCGGCTCGGCCCCCGCAGGAACGCCACCTCGCCCACGCTGAACGGGGGGAAGTTGTAGTGCAGCATGAAGCGCTTGTACGTTTCCGAGGGGTCGAGCAACTCGAGCTTCTGCTGGTCCTCCTTCGTCCCCAGGGTCACCGTCACCAAGGCCTGCGTCTCGCCCCGGGTGAACAGCGCCGAGCCGTGCACGCGCGGCAACACGCCGACCTCGATGTCAATCTTGCGGATCTCGTCAAAGGCGCGATGATCGGGGCGGCGGCGCTCGATAAGGATCTGGTCGCGGAAGATGCGTTCCTTCAGACGGTCGAACAACCGGCCAGTCTCTTCCTTGAGCTCCTCGGGCGCAGCTTCGACGGCTTGTTTGCGCAACGCCT
The DNA here is from genome assembly GCA_025062235.1 of Bryobacteraceae bacterium. GTDB lineage: Bacteria > Acidobacteriota > Terriglobia > Bryobacterales > Bryobacteraceae > DTHT01. The sequence goes on along the minus strand of JANXAE010000004.1, from coordinate 534 downwards.
CCACTCGCGCGTAGCTTTCCAGCTTGCCGTACTGGGCGGTGTCCATGGCGTCGGTCAAGGCCTCGCGGTACTGCGCGCTGAGCTGTTCATAGAGCTCCTGGTTGAAGGGCGGGGGCGTGAACGGCTTCTTTGGTTTGCCCGCGCGCGCCGCCAGATCGCGAATGCCGGCGATGATCTTCCGGCAGCATTCGTGACCGAACTGGATGGCCTGGAGGACTTCCTCTTCGGTGGCCGCCTGGCCGCCGGCCTCCACCATCACGATCCCTTCCTCGGTAGCGGCCACCACGATGTTCAGTTTGGCGTCCTTGGATTCCTCGTACAGCGGGTTCGCGATCAGCTTGCCGTCCACCAGGGCCACGCGCACCGCACCCAGCACTTCTGGAAAGGGAATATCGGAAACCGCGAGGGCCGCAGCCGCGCCCACGATGGCCAGCGTGTCGGGATCGCGTTTGGGATCGGCCGAAAGGACCATCCCGATGATCTGCACCTCGTTGGTGTACCCCTCGGGGAACAGCGGACGAATGGGTCGGTCAA
>JANXAE010000049.1 GCA_025062235.1 Bryobacteraceae bacterium | reverse complement strand
GGCCACCCCGCGCCGCTCATCCAGCGCCACGTCCGCCACCTGCCCCGCCACCCGCACCACACGCCCAAAGGGGGCGGCCTGGGCGAGCGTGGACGCGACCAACCCCAGCAAGCATGCTGCCTTCCTCATGGCTCTACTCCTCCGCGCATCCGTTGCGCGCCCTCGAACTCCGGCGGCGGCCCCCAGCTCGCCGCACGCCTGGACAATTCTCGCACGGAATCTCTCTTGAAGTTTGCCCAAGAAGATCCTCGGCGACCGGCCCCGGAGCCGGCCTGCTTCCGGACGCCGCCCTCGCGCCAAGAACCGAGGCGACAAGGTCCCTCAGCGCAGTCCTCAATCCGTTGCGCTCCGGTGCACCCCATTCCGGGCGGCCCGATCGCTAACCGCCGGGCCCCGTACAACCTGCTTGGCTGCGTCCTCGCACGGCCGGCCGGCGCCGGGCGCCCTCAGGCGTTGCGACGCCGCCGCATGATGATCACGGCCACCATCAGCACGGCGAGCACCGCGCAGATGATCCGGATCGTCGTCGTGTCCATAGCTCCGGCTCTCTCTCCCGCGTTAGCTTTTTCGTCTACCGCCTGGCGCCCGCGCGGGCGCCCTCCCTACATCTCCCGGATAACGGGCAGCAGCTCGCGCACCACCCGCACCATGATCGGACCTACCGTCACCACGAACAGCGACGGCAGGATGCAAAAGAAAATCGGAAAGACCAGCTTGACGCCCAGCTTGGCCGCCTTCTCCTCGGCCTGCTGCCGCGCCTGCACGCGCATGAAATCCGAATGCGACCGCAGCGTCTGCGCGATGCTGGTGCCGAAGCGGTCGGCTTGGATCAGCACGGCCGCCAGCTTGCGCAGCTCTTCGACATCGGTGCGGTCGGCCAGATTGCGCAAGGCCTCGACGCGCCGCTTGCCCGCCCGCAGTTCGAAATTCACCAAGGCAAGCTCTTCGCTGATCTCCGGATGCGCATGCTCGAGCTCCTTGGCGGTCTGTACGATCGCCTGGTCGAGGCCCAAACCGGATTCCACGCAGACCACCAGAAGATCCAACGCGTTCGGCAGGCCGCGCCGGATCTGGCGCTGCCGCCGCCGGGCCTTGCGTCGCACGTACTCGTTCGGTGCGAAGAACCCGGCTGCCGCCGACAGGGCGACCAGCATGGCCTTGTTCCCGGCCGTTCGTTCGGAGCCTGCCACCGCGATGGCCGCAAACAGCGGCAGCAGCGCTGCGAGGAGCACCTTGCTCCCGTAGAGGTACTTGAGCGCCGACGGACCCCGGTAGCCGGCCCGGATCAACCTCTGCTGCATCACTGTGACGTCGCGCGGCGAGGCGGGCAGCACGTTGCCCAGCCTGGCCAGCAGCTCGCGGAAAGCCAGGCTAGGGTGCTTCTGAGATTGCGTGGCCGCCGCCACGTCGGCGCCCGTGATGCGTTCGATGACCGCACGGGGCCGCAGCCACAACCGCGAGGCCAGCAAGGTCATCCCGCCCGCGACCAGAAGGAAGACGCCGATCGAAAGCAGAAGCGGCATGGCTCAGACCTCGATGGCCACGATCCTGCGGATGATCATGTAACCCACGACTTGGAGCCCGATGGCGGCCCCCATCATCATCCTGCCCAGCTCATCCCGGAAGAAGAAGGAGATCAGGTCGGGATTGACCCAGGACATGATCACGGCGACTACGACGGGAATGAGCGAGAGCACGGTGCCGGTCATGCGTCCGTGCGCGCTGATGGCGCGGATGCGGCCGCGCAGCTTGAAACGCTCGCGGATCAGGTGCGCCAGCTTGTCCAAGAGCTCGGCCAGGTTCCCGCCGGTGCGCTTCTGCAGCAGCACCGCGGAAACGAAGAAGCGCACGTCCATCAGCGGGACGCGCTCGGCGAACTTCTGGAAGGCGACCTCGAGCGGCAACCCGAGGTTCTGCTCGTCGAAGACGCGCCGGAACTCGCCCGCCAGCGGCTCCTGGAATTCGGTGTGGATCAGCTCGAGCGAGACCGTGAAGGCATGGCCGGCGCGCATGGAACGGGCCAGGAACTCCAGCCCCTCGGGGAACATCTCCTCGAACTTGCGCAGCCGGTCGCGTCGCACGCGAAGGATGTATACCAGGGGCATCGCCCCGCACAGCAGGCCGAACAGCGCCGCCAGGCTGCGGAAGGCCGGGGCCAGGTACCAGACGAAGGCGAAGCCCGCCAGAAACAGAGCCAGGCAGCCGTGGAGCGTGCGCGCGACGTCCCACTTCAAGCCTGCCTGTTCGATCAGCAGCCGCAGCCGCTCGATCAGCCGCAATCGGGCGGCCAGTTGCAGGACGTACTTTCCGTGCTGGGGCGCCTCGGCCTGGATGAGCGCCGGCCCCTTCCGCGCCTTGCGCTCGGGCACTCCGCCCCCCGAGAGCCGGTGCGCGATGCGTTCCAGGCGCGCGCCGTGCCTGGCCTTCCAAAGGGCCCAGATCAGGCCCATCGAGGCCAGCCAGGCCAGCACGAACACGATCGCTACCAGCAACATGGCGTTCTACAGCTCGACGACTTCATCGAAAAGATCCGGGCGCAGGTGAATCCCCGCGGCCAGCAGGCGTTCGTAGAACTTGGGTCGGATGCCCGTGGCGACGAAGCGCCCGAGGACCTTGCCGTCGGGGCCGACGCCCCGCCGTTCCAGCACGAAGATGTCCTGAAGGGTCACCACCTCGCCTTCCATGCCCGTGACCTCGGTGATCGAGGTCACCCGGCGCGAGCCATCGCTCAGGCGCGCGGCCTGTACGATCACCTGGACGGCGCTGGCGATCTGCTGGCGGATCGAGACCAACGGCATGTTGGCCGCCGCCCAGGTCACCATCACCTCGAGCCGGCTGATGGCGTCGCGCGGCGAGTTGGCGTGGATGGTGGTGAGCGAGCCGTCGTGACCGGTGTTCATCGCCTGGAGCATGTCGAGCGCCTCCTCGCCGCGCACCTCGCCCACGATGATGCGGTCCGGGCGCATGCGCAGGCTGTTGATGAGCAGCTCGCGCTGCCGGACCGCTCCCTGGCCCTCGAGGTTCGGCGGACGGGTCTCCAGGCGCGCCACGTGGGGCTGCTTGAGCTGGAGCTCGGCTGCGTCCTCGATCGTCACGATGCGTTCCTTGGGCGAGATGAAGGCCGACAGCGCGTTGAGCAGCGTCGTCTTGCCTGCGCCGGTGCCGCCGGAGATGATCATGTTCAGCCGCGCCTTGACGCAGCCTTCGAGCAGCTCCATCATGCCCGGGGTCAGCGCCTTGCGCTCGACCAGATCGGCCGGCATCAGGCGGTCCCGGCTGAAGCGACGGATCGAAAGCAGCGGCCCATCCACCGCCAGCGGAGGAATGATCGCGTTGACGCGGGAGCCGTCGGCCAGGCGCGCGTCCACCATGGGATTCGCCTCGTCTATGCGGCGGCCCACCTGCGAGACGATCCGGTCAATGATGCGCATCAGGTGCGCGTCGTCGCGGAATTTCACGTTGGTCAGCTCGAGCACGCCCCCGCGTTCCACGTAGACCTGCCGGTGGGTGTTGACCAGAATGTCGGACACCGTGGGATCCTCGAGCAAGGGTTCGAGCGGTCCCAGCCCGAAGACCTCGTCCAGCACCTCGTCGCAAATCTGCTGCTTCTCGAGCGCACTGAGCAGCGTGGACTCGCCCTCGATGAGGGCCATCAGCGCCTGGCGCACCTCCGCCCGCATGCGCTGGTTGTCAATGGCGGCCAGCGCCTCCGTGTTGATGCGGTCCACCAGCTTGCGGTGCAGCGTGAACTTCAGTTCCTGGTACTCCGGGCGCATCGCGCCCCGCGGCCGGTTGGCGCGCTCGAGCAGGCGCTGATCCCAGCTCAACGGGCGTCGCGTCTCGGTATCGGTGATGGGAAGCATCGGCCTTTCTCCAGATCGAACCCCTCAGTCCTCAGGAACTCTCCGAGAAGACGGGCAGGGCGCCGAAGATCAGCCCGCTCCGTTTCTTGTCGCCTTGCGCCACGCCCGCCAGTCTGCCGGCGAACTCCTCGATCGAGCCCCCCAGAGGGCTCGCAGCGTCGAGCGGCTGGCCCAGGGTGAGCATGCGCTCGACCGAGATTTCGTCGCTCGGGAAGCTGGCGCGCGCCGGGCACTGGATCACCTTTTCCATATCGGACAGTCCGAGCCCGTCTCCTCTGCCCGTGCGGTTCACCAGGACCTGGTACCGCTCCGGCCCGAGACCGAGATGACCCAGCAGGCGCACGGCCTTGCGCGCAAGGTGCAAGCTGGCCAGCTCGAGCGTGGTGACCAAGAACCCGGTGTCGCATTCGGCCAGCCCCAGCAGGCTCAACGCGTGAAAGATCGAGGGCAGGTCGAGCACGATCCAGTCGTAGCAGCGGCGGGCGTACTCGCAGAATTCATGGAAGCGCGCCGGCTCGACCAGCTCCAGTCCCGGGCCGGGCGGCGCAGGAAGCACGTCCACGCCGTGCACCCGCTCGACCAGCGAAGTCCAGTTCGAACCTTCGAGCGCGCGGCCGCCCACCAGCAACTGCTCCAGCGACCGGCTCGCCTCGAGCTTCAGGTAGAAGCTCACCGTGCCGCTCATCCCATCCAGATCCGCCAGCAGCACGCGCTGACGGGTCAGGCGCTCGAGCGCGAACGCGGTCTGTGAAGCCAGCGTCGAGGCGCCTGAGCCCGGCTTGACGCTGGCGAACATCAGCAAGCGGCCCGGCTCCCGCGACGCGGTCGGCTCGGGACGCCGCAGGCGACGGATGCGGGTTGCCGCCTCCCGCTGCGCGCGCGGATCGAACGGCGGATAGAGAAACTCGCTCGCGCCGGCGCGCAACGCGGCCACCACCAGATCGGGATCGTTGCGCGCCCCGATGCCGATGACGTGCACGGGTGGACGGGCCTGCGCCAGGGTTCGGATCAACTCGGCCGCGCTCTGAAAATCGCTGGATACGTCGAGCAAGGCCACCTCTGGCGCCAACTGCCGCACCCTGATCTCCAGCGTCGGCCGCGGAGGATAGGTCCGCAGCTCGGCCAGGATCTGAAAGACGCCGCTGCGGCGCACGCTCTCGGCGAGAGTCTCCGCCAGGGTGCGATCCGGCGCGATCAGGAGCGCCGCCAACGCACCGCCTTCGCTTTGCCAGCTCACCGGCGCCCTTTCTTGCCGGCCGCCGCCGTTTCGCGCCTGACGGTCGCGGGGGCCGCGCGGGCTGAAGGCTTGGCGACCGGCGGGAGGAATTCCTTCGGCATCTCCGGCCCGGGCAGCGGCTGGCCGGCCTCGAGCGGGTGCGTAATCTCGGGGCTGACGATCACGACCAGCTCGGTCTTGCTGCGATTCTGCTGCCGGCTGCGGAACAGCGCACCGAGGAGCGGGATGTCCGCCAGGCCCGGCACCTTGGCCAGCGTCTCAGTCACCCGATCGTCAATGAGGCCCGCGATCACGAAGCTCTGACGCGGCGCCAGCTCGACGTTGGTCTCCATGCGCCGCGTGGCCAGCGCCGGGATGGTGAAGCCGGAAAAGACCAGCGCGTTGGCCATGTCAATCGTGGAAACCTCGGGCCGGACCATCATCTTGATCGTCTTGTGCGGAGTAATCTGCGGCAGAAAGGTCAGCCGGATGCCGAACTCGCGGAACTGGATCGTCACCGCACCGACGTTGGCCCCGCCCTGCACGACCGGGATTGGAAACTCGCCGCCGACCAGGAAGCTGGCCTCCTTGCCGTTGGTGGTCACCAGGTTCGGTTCGGCCAGAATCTGGAGCAGGCCGCGGCTTTCGAGCGCGCGGATGAAGGCCGCCAGGTTCAGGTCCGGCCGGAAGGCGAACACGTTCAGCGTCTCGGAGATGCTGAAGCTGGTTTGCGTGCCTTCAAGGCGAGCGGGGATGGCTCCTTGCAGTTGCGAGGCCTGAGGGCTTGGGAACTGTCCGGTGCTCACGGAGCCCGGCGTGTTGAGCGTTCCGGTCGAAACCAGGTTGGCCCCGAGCGCTTCGAGCGCAGTGCGGTTGAGCTCGGCAAAGCGCACGCGCAGCAGCACCTGCGGGTCGGGGCCGCCGGGCGCCACCTCGAGGTTGTTGACCACGGTCTTCGCGTGGGGCGCCACCAGCGCGGCCGCGCGTTCGGCGACGGCCTGGCTGGAGACCCGACCGATCAGCGAGAGCGAGTCGCGCGTGGCTTGGACCTCGATGCTCTCTCCGGGAAAGGTCCGCTTCAGCAGCTCGCGGAGAGGATCCAGATTCGGCTCGACTGAAATTTGGTAGAACGCGCGCCCTCCGTTCCTCGACCACACCACGACCGTTGCGTTGCCCAGGTTCTTGGCGTGCAGCAGCACCTCGCGCAGCGAGACCGCGACTGCGTCCACCACCTCGGGGTTGCTCGTCGAAATGCGGGCCACGTCGGCGGGGAAGTCAATCACCGCACTGCGGCCTGCGGCGAGCCGGAGTTCCTGCGCCGCAAGCGGCGCGTCGGCACCGGCAGCGCCAGCGGCCGGGACCACGGCACAGCTCGCCAGCGCCATTGCGAGCATCGCGCGTTTCATGGCACACTCCCGCTCGTCGGTTGCCTGGCGGAGCCGACGACCTCCACGCTTCGCTGCGAGCCGCGGAAGACGACGATCTCTTCGGCTGGCAGCGGCTTGGGGGCAGCCTGCGCTTCGCTTCCGGTTTGGGCTCGTGTCGCGCGGGGCGTCGCAGCCGATGGCGCCTCAGGCGGCGGCTTGCGCACCGGGTACAGCTCGGCCAGCATCCGGCCGGGCGTCTTCTCGACGGATTGGTCGCCCGCGTTGCGCAACACGAGCTGGATTTTCCCCTCATTGCCCGCCAGGGTCAGGATCTCGGCTTGCTCGGGCGTCACCAGCAGGGTGACCACGGGCGAGTTGATCGCTTGCCCCCGCGCATCGGGCTCGATCTTCTGGCCCGCCGAAAGCACGAGGATGTTCTGCAGGATGGTCGTGGTCATCGTGTCGGGATGGTTGGGCGGCCTTCCCGTCACCAGCACGTCCACCCGCATGCCGGGCAGGACAAAGCCGGCCACGCCCACGACTTCGTTGACGCGCACCGCCACGGCGCGCATGCCGGGAGGGATCACGGGCGATAGCCCGAAGCCGCTGCCTCGCGCCGCGACTCGCCCCTCGCGGATGGGCTCGTCGGGAAGGATCGAGCTGACGACCGGGCGCTCGTAGACCTCCTCCGGCCGGCTGAAAGTCCCAGGTGGGATCTGCGCCGCTGGCAGCTTGACCAACTTGACATCGTCGGGCTTGATCGTCACTCCCACAGGCAAGGCGCGGACGGCCACGACCACGTCTTTGGTTTCGATCTCCTGAGGCTTGGGAGCGCGGCTGGCCCCGGCGACGGTCTGGTAAAAGACGCCCGCCACGACCAGCGCGAACAGCAGGCTCAGCCCCGCCACGGTCAGAAATCTGCGATCCATCCCCTTACCTCATCTGGCCCGCTTGCGCTTGCCGGCCCGGATCACGGGTGCTTTGGGGGTCGCTGGGAAAAGGATGATCCCGGGAATCGGGCGTGGCCGGCATCCCATCTACAGTTCGGTTGGCTGGGTGGATTTCTTTAATGCGAACCGCGAGGCCTTGGGTGGCGGTCCTCATCGACAAGCAGTCGCCGGGTGACGCCCGGAGTGGACAGCGTGCACTTGCGGAGCCTCCCTCGGAGGCTGCGCGATCGGCTCAGGCTTCCCCCGGCATCGCGGACTTCGGAGCCCCGGCTACCTAGCCGGCCTCGCCCGAGCCCCGGCGGCTTCCGAACCAAGCTCCACGGAAAAGGCCTCCGAACCAAGCTCCACGGGAAATCGTTCATGCCGGATTCTCGGGGGAGTCCGCGGGCGGGGCGGGCCTCCTTGGGCGGCGGGGTGGGACTGGTCCATTTCGGGCTCCGTCCCATTCCGCTCGGCCCAGTGGGCGCGGGCAGGGAAACACCGCCGCCGCCGGGATCCTCGGCCCGACCCCGCGCGTGATCACGGAGGGGCTGGGCCGTGCGGGATGAGCCGCGGAGCCTTAGCGCCCGGCCGCCTTGCGGGTGGCGGCTGGAGCGTGGTAGTTGGGATATTCGGGACGTCGGATCGGGGGCGGAGGGTTGCTGTTCAACTCGGCGAGCACGACCTCGATCGCTTTTTCGAGCTGGGGATCGCGACCCTGCCGCACCGCTTCCGGATCGAGCTCGACCTCCCCATCGGGTGCGATACCGATGTTTTCCACCTCCCACTGTCCGGTTATGAGACTGAAAACTGCCGAGGAAGGCGCGGTGACGAACCTCCCGTCCATCAACTCGGGCGCGGCCGCGCGGCCGACCAGACCGCCCCAAGTCGTCTTGCCAACGAGCTTGCCCACGCCAACCGGAAATACTACGGCATCGCGTCGCCGCCGGAACCCGCGAATTCGTTGATGATCATGACCTTCGGTCCGAAGATCCGCCCCTCGGGCTGGATCTCGTCCCCGCCGTCCCCGTGGCTCGGGTCCTGCCAGACCGGCTCCCTCATGCGCGTTTCGCGGGTCTCGATCAGCTGGCGGAACATGGCGCGGATCAATTTCCTCTTTCGAGGGGAGTGTTACAGAACGCCGCCTTTGCCGAGGCACGATTCCCTGGCCACCGCGTCCAGCGTGAGCGGGGACACGCCGTACCGCACACGACGCGTTCGGCAGCGTTGCAGATGCGGTCGCGCGAAGAGGCCATGGCCGTCCATGGGGCTACTGTACCGTCCGGACGGAATAGCGAGCGCCAGTTCCCAGTATGGCAGGGAAAATTGGCGATCCTCCGGCGCGCGGCCCCTACCAGCGGACGCCGCACGCCTCGAGCTCGCACGCCAGTTGCTCCGCCGATCGGAACTGGACCGCGATCATTCCCAGCCGCCGAGCCGCTTCGACATACTCCGGAATGTCGTCGGTGTAAAAGCACTCGCGCGCGTCGCACCCTGCACGCCGCAGCGCTTCCCGGTAAATGCGCTGGTCGGGCTTCAATGCGCCTACCTCGTAGGAGAGCACACGGTCGTGGAAATGCCGGAGAACCGCATAACGCTGCTCGACTATCGAGTAGTGGATCGCGTTGGTGTTGGAGACGATCAGCAGCCTGTACCGTTGCGCCAAGCTCTCGATCAGCCCCTCGGGAACCAAGGTCTCCGGCAGGAAAATGCTGCTCCAGAGCTCGCAGAACTGCTCGTAGCTGACGCTCAGCTCGAGCAGCTCGCCGAGACGGCGCGCGAACTCGCGCGGTGCGAGGCGTCCCTCCTCGAAGGGCCGCACCAGTCCCGAGCTCGCTATGCGCCTCTGGATTTCTCTCGGCGGATGCGGGCAGTAGGGCGCCAGCGCGCGGAGGCCGCGTTCCAGGTCGAAGGGCACCAGCACCTGGCCCAGATCGAAAAGAATCGCGCGGATCAAGGTGTGGCCCCGCCGCCCATTCCACGCGCCGCTTGGCAGATCAACTCCGACTCCATAGGAGTCAATCGGGCCTCGGCGTGGATCAGAAGGTACGCCCGCAACGGCATCCTGCCCGCCCGGACTTCCTCGCACGCCTCTTCCATCCGCCGTCGCGCCGCTTCCGGGCTGTAACGGTTCCACTCGGAGAAGTTCAAGTGCGCGCGCCCCTCCCTCACATCGCTGGCGATCAGCCACGAAACGGGCGCTACGCGGCTGTACCAGGGCCATCTGGTTTGGTTGCTGTGACAGTCGTAACAGGCGCGCCGCAGCGCGGCGGCCAATTCAGGCGCAGGCTTGGCCGCCGCTTCGTAGGAGCTCTCCGGGTCCGTGGGCGGGTTCTTGCGCTCGGGCTGGAAGAACTGGGCAACCACTGCCACGACGGCCAGCCCCATGAGGATCCTCTTGCGCATCAGCGGCCCTCCCGCTCAGTCGCTCAAGTCGGGCGGCGGCGTGCGCGAGGTGCTCTTGGGCAGTTGCGGCGCTTGGATGTAGCCCGCCGGTATCTCGCCGGTCAGGGACTTCAGGAAAGCTACGATCGCTTCGGTCTCTTTCCGGCTGAGAGTCTTGCCGAGCTGGTAGTCGGCCATTTGCGCGACGGCTTGTTCGAGCGTGGCCACCTTGCCGTTGTGGAAATAAGGCGCGGTCTTTTCCACGTTGCGCAAGGACGGGACTTTGAAGACCATACGATCGGCCTCGCGCTTGGTTACTCGGAAGCGACCCGGGTCGGACTGGTCCGGGTAGGGCTTCATCACGCCCAGCTTCTGGAACATGTCGCCGCCGAGCAGCGCGCCGGAATGGCAGACTTGGCAGCCCGCCTCCAAGTAGACGTTCAAACCGGCCTTTTCCTCGCGCGTCAACGCCTGCTGGTCGCCCGCGAGAAACTTGTCCCACCTGGCGGGCGTGATCAGCCTGCGCTCGAATGCGCCGATCGCTCGGGCGACATTGTCCATGGTGACCGGATCTTTCTGGTTCGGAAAAGCCCGGCGAAACGCCTCTACGTAATCCGGCATGGATTTCAGAACCGCCACCACGAGCTTGTCCGAGGGCATGGCCATCTCCAGCGGGTTGAGCACCGGCCCCTTGGCCTGCTCTTCCACATCGGCGGCGCGGCCGTCCCAGAACTGAGCGAATTGCAGAGCGGCGTTGTAGACCGTGGGCGAGTTGCGATCGCCTTTCTGCCCCTTGTGGCCGTCCGAGGTCGGTTCATTGTCCACGCCGTACCTGCTCAGGTCATGGCAACTATTGCAAGAAATCTTCTGACTCTTGGAAAGGCGCGGATCGTAGTAGAGCATGCGGCCAAGCGCGACAAGCTCTTCCGACGGCGGTCCCGCAGGGCCGGCTGCCACGGCGGGCAGCGGTTGAAAGAGTTTCAGCTTCGCCGGCTCCACGGTCTCCGCGGGCTTCCGTTGGCAGCCCGCGCCCAGCAAGATCAGCGAGAATCCCACGACAACAGGCGAGGCTCGCACCTAGCGCCTCCTCCCTCTTGCAATTTCGAAAAGAAACTTTACCGAATTATACCCTCTTGTACCCACACCGGCCCAAAACCGCCAACTCCAAGGCCGCTTGGGGTCTCCGCGCCGCTGCTCGGAACCGGGACCTCCCTCACTGCCCGAGGTCGAAGGTGCGGCGGACCAACGTCCAGCCGCTGCGCAGCCCCCGGCCCCAACCCGTCGTGTTCGGCTCGAGGATCCAGCCCGAAGGCAACTGTGCCGGGCTTGGACCCGGCAGTGCGGGTAACCCGGGAATGTATTCGATCACGGTGAGCTTCGGAGGGACCCCGGTTGGAAGTTCCATCTCCAGCTCAGCCTCTTTTTCACCGAAACCGTGATATTCCAACCACCAGCCTCGGCCCGCCGCATAGGGCTTTCCGTTGACGCGAGAAGCCAGCACTTCCGCCTCGGGCGGCAAATGCAACTGCACCCGTTGCGCACCGTTGAGCGAACGGAGTCGCAGCACGACTCGGCGGGTCCGCCCGGTTCGCGTGTCCGACACCACGGAAAACTCCAACGGCTCCGGGAAAGTCGCGACGGCGGGGCGCTTCAGGTAAGACTCACGATCGGCGGGCCGGAACTCCTGGATCGGGCCGCGCTCGGCATCCGGGGGGAAGAACCACTGCTCGAAGCGGTTGGGTTCGCGGGCGCGGCTCACCCAGTAGGCCTGCCCGGTCTCTGCGTTCAGCACGTAGGAGAGACTCAGCGTCTCGGGTCTTTCGCTGGTCGGGCCGCTGGCGCCGCGCACCACGATCGCAGCGATCGTCGCTGCCGCCGCCGCAGCCGAGAGGACAGGCAGCAAGCGGGGCGCGGCAGCCCTCACCGCGGCAAGCCAGGGAATCAGCAGCCCCAGGACCAGCGCCAGCCAGAAAGCCGTGATGGGGACCAGCACCGCCGTGATGCCGTCGTGCAGGATTATGGCGGCCGGGATCGCGAACAGCAAGTGGCCGGCGGCACCGATGGCATGCGCGGCGAGGCGCAGCGCAACGCCGACGGCGCTTTGCGGAGCGGCCAGCTCCGCGGTGAGCGCGAGCAGGACGAAAGCGAGCGGCCACTGGAAGACGAAGGAGGCTACCGGCAACGCGAACACCGAAACCGCCAGTCCGGCGGCCCACACGCAACTGGCTCCCAGAAATGCCTCCCTCCAGGTCACCGCACGCAGCAACCTGCCCAGGCAAACGCTGAAAACCAGCACGACCACGGAGGCGGCAGCCGCCAGATAGAGCGGCTCGTCGTAGACCATGTAGTAGCGCCGCCACCTCCAAGCCAGCATTGCGCCTGCGGAAACCGCCCCGGTCGCTGCGGTCACGCAAGCAAGATACCCGAGAGCTCCCTTGAGCACGCCGCTCGCGCGCACTCTGCCACGGCGCAAGCCGAGCAGGATCAGGCCGCATAGCCAGGCCATGGTGACCGCAGCCAGCGGCGCTGCCCAGCTCGCCGGGTACGAAACCAACCAGCAACCAGCAGGATTGAAATAAATGGCCTGTCCCGCCGGAAAATCCTCGAGAGGCAGGTTGCCGAAGTATCTCGCCAGCTCAAGCGCGTAGTTGCCCTGATGCTGCAGGCTGCGCAGGTCGAGGTTCTCGGGGCGGTCATTGGCCGTGTGGTAGTAAGCGATACCGCGGATGAAGGCGAAATTCAATCCGCTCAGCCCCAGGCGGCGGAAGACGGTAAAGTCCGAATTCAGCCCCGTGCGGTAGTAAATGCTCGGCATTAGGGAATTGGCCAGCGGACAGGAGCAGGCCTGGACGAAGTGTGGGATCAGGCCGAGATTGTCGCGACCGGTTTCGAACATGTACGAAGGGCCGGCGACTCCGCGGACGTCGAAGTTGAACACCAGCGCCACGTCATGCATCCAGGGATGCTCGCGAGCGAAGGCGTAGGCCCCCATCAGCCCCGACTCCTCGGCGTCGGCGAACAGGAAAATGACGTCGTTGCGAAGCGCGGGCCCCGCTTTGAGAGCCCGCAGGGTCTCGATCAGCACGGCGCAGCCGCTGCCGTCGTCGGCCGCGCCCGGGCCCCAGATCACCGAGTCGTAATGGGCGACGAACAGGAGGGCCTTGCCAGGGACCGTGCCCGGCAGGCGTGCCACGAGATTGCGCACGTTGGCCACGTTCGTTCCCGGGCGGGGCCGCTCCCCCGGCAACACGCGCACGGAGGTCGTCTCCTGTATGTTCGGTTCCGCCCCGATTTCGCGCAGCGTGCTCAGCAGGTACTCGAAGACCCTCCGGTGCGCGGGCGTGCCCGCGGGGTGCGGTTCAGTGAAGGCGCGGGCCAAATGGCGAAAAGCTCTCTCGGCCGAGAACCGGTCGGCCGGCGCGGTGACGGGCAGCGCAGGCGGTGGCTGGAGGGAGACCACCGCCACGCCCACGACAACCGCCAGGTAGGCGAGAGCGGCGATGGCAAGGACACGCGCGAATTTCATGCCGAGAGCTCAGCAGGGTAACACAAGACCCGGCGTGTCCGGATTCGACTAGGATCCGTGTCATGGCTGCTACCATGACTCGCCGCGATTTCGTGGCGGGCGCAGTCCTGGTGGGCGAGCGCCCCGCGCCCCGCACCGTCCGCGTGGGAATCGTGGGGGGCAGGTTCGGGGCCACCTTCCAGTGGCACCCGCACCCTCGGGCCCGCGTCAGCGCCGTTTGCGACATCGAACCGCAGGCCTTGGAACGCCTGGCCAGGGTGTACCGATGCGGGAACCACTACGGCAGTTTCCGCGAACTCCTGGGCCATCCCGAGCCCGTCGCCGTCGGTATCTTCACACCCGCGTCCAGGCACGCCTGGATGGCCATCGAAGCCATGAAAGCGGGAAAGCACGTCCTCTCGGCGGTGCCCGCGGGCATGACGCTCGAAGAACTGGAGCGGCTCATCGAAACCGTGAAACGCACCGGCCTGCATTACATGATGGCGGAAACCAGTTGCTATCGCCCGGAAATCGTCACCTGTCGCGACTGGGCCCGCCGAGGTCTCCTCGGCACCATCTTCTGCAGCGAGTGCGAGTATCATCCCGAGGGTCGGATCGCCCTGATGTACGACGATCGCGGGCTTCCCACTTACCGCCACGGCTATCCCCCCATGCTCTATCCGACGCACTGTACCGTAGTGATCATCCCGGTGACCAGCGAGCGGCTCGTCGAAGTGCAGGCCATCGGCTGGGAGGACGGCCACGAGGTGCTGCCAACGAACCAGTACAAGAACCCCATCTGGAACACGACCGGATTCTTCAAGACCTCGCGCGGCCACTGCTGCCGCATTTCCGCGTGCTGGCACATCGCCGCCGGCGGCACCGAGCGCGGCGCCTTCGACGGCGACCGCCTCTCGTACATCATGGCCCCCGAGGGCTCGCCAACACCGTGGTGCGCATCGCCCGGGAAGGACGCACCGTTGCGGACGCGGTGGGCTGCCCGCAAGCCAAGTTATCCATCGAGCCCTACCGGCAGCCCAACCACCACGGGAAACTACCCGCGCCGTTGCGCGTCCCTACGGGCCATGGCGGCTCGCATGCCTTCGTCACGCACGAGTTCATCCAGGCCATCGTGGAGGACCGCCATCCCGAAGTGAACGTCCGGGAGGCGGTGGCGTATACTGTGCCGGGAATCGTCGCGCACCATTCGGCATCGCGCGGGGGCGAGCCCATGAAGATCCCGGGGCACGGCATCGCTCCTTGCTGACCTGCGCTGCCTCAGTGCGACGGATTCCCGAGAAGGAGGCGGCTCATGCTTTCCACCCGTCGCGAGTTTCTGGGAACGGCCGGTTGCGCGCTCGCCGCGCCGGTCGGGCAGGCGACTGCGGATTGGCGCGACCAGGGCATCCTGCACTTGGAGGCGTCCCCTCACGCTCGCCTGAAGAACATCCCCGTGCGCGCCTTCACCATGCACGAAGGATTCTGGGCCCCGCGCCGCAAAGCGAACGTCGAGCGCAGCATTCCCACGCTGCTTCAGTTGCTCGAAGAGCACGGCGTGGTGGACAACTTCCGGCGCTTGAGCGGGCGCAAGAAAGTCCCGCGCCGCGGGCCGCTTTACACGGATTCCGATCTTTACAAATGGATGGAGGCGGTCGCCTTCGTCCTGCAATCGGAGGATCGTCCCGATTTGCGCGCTACGTTCGACCGCCTCACCGAGGAGATTCTGGCGGCGCAGGAGCCCTCCGGTTACTTGAACACTTACTATGTCGAAGAGCGCAGGAACCTCCGTTTCAAGGAAATGCACCGCGGCCACGAACTGTACTGCCTCGGCCACTTGCTGCAGGCCGCCATCGCCTACTACCGAGCCACCGGCGGCACGCGCCTGCTGGAGGGCGGCATCCGTTTCGTCAATTACCTCACCGATAACTTCGGCCGGGACAAAGATCCCCTCCTCGCCGGCCATCCCTGCATCGAAATGGCCCTGGTGGAGCTTTACCGGATGACCCGTGACCGGCGGCATCTGGATCTGGCCGCTTACTTGCTCGAGGGCGACGGCGAGCGCCTGAAGCTTACCCGCCAGCAGATGGTCTACCTGTTCAGTGGCAAGCCTTTCATTTCGCGTACGCAACTGGAAGGCCACGCGGTCCGCGCCATGTACGCCTGTTGCGGTGCGGCGGACTATCTCATGGAAACCGGGGACGGCGCCTATGCCCGGACTCTCGAGGCTCTTTGGCAGGATCTGGCGCGGGGCAAGCTCTATATCACCGGCGGCGTCGGCTCGCGCGCTCAAGGCGAGGCTTTCGGGGAGCCTTACGAGCTTCCCAACCGGCTGGCCTACACGGAAAGCTGCGCCGCCATCGGCAACGTGATGTGGAACTGGCGCTTGCTGGCGGCGCGGGGCGAGGCGCGTTTCGCCGACATGCTCGAACGCGCCCTTTACAACGGCGTCAACTCCGGCATGTCGCTTTCCGGGGATCTTTATTGTTACCGCAACCCGCTCGAGCTGAGCGGCGACCCTGAGGACCGCATCCGCAATCCCTGGTACGACACCACCTGCTGTCCCCCCAACCTCGAGCGGACCTTCGCGGCGCTGCCCGGTTATTTCTACAGCACCAGCTCCGAGGGAGTCTGGGTCCACCTCTATCACGCCGGTGCGCTCGACTGGCGCTTGCCCGGGTGCGGACGGATCGAGCTGGTCCAGAAGACCCAGTACCCTTGGGAAGGACGTGTCGAGCTGGATGTGCGCCCCGAGCGTCCGGCTGAGTTCACTCTCTTCCTGCGCATTCCCGCGTGGGCCTCGGGCGCCAAGCTTGCCGTCAACGGCGCCCCGCAGCCCGTGCGTCCCGGGGAGTATGCAGTTCTCCGCAGGAGTTGGCGTCCGGGGGATCGCGTCGTGCTCGAACTGCCGCTCGAAGTCCGACTGACAGTGGCCAACCCCATGGTGGCCGAGAACTGGGGCAGGGCAGCCGTCGAACGCGGCCCGCTGGTTTATTGCGTCGAGCAGCTCGATCATCCCGGCGTCTCGATCTTCGACTTGCTGCTCGATCCCGCAGCCGGTTTCACCGCGGAGTTCCGCCCCGATCTGCTGGGTGGCGTCGTCGTCCTCCGCCATAAGGGACGGGCCTGGCAGGACTCGCCCGCAGCCGAACCGCTCTACGGACGCTGGCCCCGGCCGGCGCGGCCCACACGGCCTGTCGAGATCACCCTGATCCCCTACTACACGTTCCACAACCGCGGAATCACCGCCATGCGGGTCTGGCTGCCGATGGCGGGGGCTTGACCCCCCTAATCCCCGAGGCCGCTTCCTGCCGATAGAAAGGACGTGCGCGAGCGGCGGGTGATCCGGCTCTACATCAGCGGCGCGACGCCGCGTTCGACTCGGGCGGTCGAAGCCCTCAAGGCGCTGGCGGAAGAGCTCGGCGAGAGTTGCGAGGTCGAGATCATTGACGTCTACCAGCAGGCCGCCCGCGCCCGCCAGGACAACGTCCTGGTCACTCCTACGCTCATCGAGCGCTCGCGTGGGGCCGTTCGCCGCCTCGTCGGCGACCTCTCGGACAGTCGCCGATTGCGCGCAGCGCTGGGGTTGGCGAAGGTATGAGCGACGCGTTACGGCGTGAGCTGTACCGGCTGCGCGAACGCTTGGCCGTGGCCGAGCAAGCTTTGCGGGCGATCCGCGAGGGCGAGGCGGACGCAGTCCTCGCCGCAGGCCCTGGCGGTTGCCGCGTCTTCACCCTCGAGGGTGCCGAGCACCCCTACCGCGTCTTCCTCGAGCAGATGCAGGAAGGTGCCGCTGCGCTGGACAGCCAGGGCGCGATCCTCTACGCCAACCAGCGGCTGGCAGCCCTGCTGGAGACGCCTCTCGAGAAGGTCATCGGACGGAGCCTCGAAAACTGGGTTCCCGCGGAAACCCGCCCCGAGTTCCGGCAGTGGTTGGATCGCGCACTGCGCGAAGGGGCGCGTGCCGAGCTCGATCTGGCCGCTGCGAGCGGCCGGCGCGTCCCGGTCGGCCTGTCCGGGCGCTCTCCCGGGGCTGGCGTCGTGCCCGCACTGTGCGTTGTCGTGACGGATCTGAGCGAGTCGCGCCAGCGCGAGGACCAGTTGCGGCGTCAGACCGAACTGCTTGCGCGGGCCCGTGCCGAGCTGGAACGCCAGACGAGCGAACTGGCCCGCTCCAACGCCGAGCTGGAGCAGTTCGCCTCCGTGCTCGCGCACGATCTGCGCGAACCGCTGCGCGCGGTGCTCAATTACGCGCGCCTGCTCTCGGACCGCTGCGCGGACAGCCTCGACGATCGCGCCCGGCGGTACCTCGGCCGCGTGCTGGGCGGGGCGGAGCGGCTCGATCGCATGATCGAGGGTCTGCTCGAGTTCTCGCGCGTGACCACTCGCGGCCGCCCTCCCGCGCCGGCCGATGCCGAGACTGTCTTCGTGCAGGCCTGCGCGGACCTGCGCGAGCTGATCGAGAGTGCCGGGGCGAGCGTGACGCACGAGCCCTTGCCCACCGTCATGGCCGATGAGACCCAGCTGCTGCGGCTTTTCGAGAATCTGCTCGCCAACGCGATCAAATTCCGGGGCGCGCATCCGCCCCGGGTGCACGTCTGGGCGGAGCCGCGCGATGGCTTTTGGCGCTTCGGCGTGCGCGACAACGGCATCGGCGTCGAGCCGCGCGATCAGGAACGCATCTTCGCGCCTTTCCAGAGGGCGCATCACGGTCCGCAATACCCCGGAGAGGGCCTCGGCCTGGCCGTAGCCCGCCGCATCGTGGAAAGACACGGCGGCCAGATCTGGGTGGAATCGCGGCCGGGTCATGGCTCCACGTTCTTTTTCACCCTGCCCGGCGCAGGCCAGTCTGCGTACGAGCAGGCACGCGGAGCGCGCGCCGGCTGAGGCTGGCGGCCGGATGAGGTAGGCAAGATGAGCGCCGATACTTGCGAAATGGCCTCGATTTTGCTCGTGGAGGACAGCGAGTCGGACGCAGAGTGGGTCTTCGATTGCCTTGAGGGAGCGGGCAGGCCATATCGGATCGAGCACGCGCCGCGCCTGGCCGACGCGGCGGCACGGTTGGCCAAGGGGAGTCCCGATCTCATTCTGCTCGATCTGATGCTGCCTGACAGCGCCGGCTGGGAGACCTTCATGGAGCTGCGCCGGCGCGCTCCCCGGGCAGCGCTGGTGGTTTTGAGCGGGCTGGGCGACGAAGCGCTGGCGCGCAGCGCGGTTCGCCAGGGGGCCCAGGATTACCTCGTCAAGGGCCGCACGCCGCGCGAGATCCTGCTTCGCGCCCTGGACTTCGCGCTGGAGCGCCAGCGAGGCCTGGCGCGTCTGCAAGAGGCGCAGCGACGGCGGGGCACGCTGATCGCTTTCATCGGCGCCAAGGGCGGTGTCGGTACCACCACGGTTGCGGTCAGCGTGGCGGCCGCACTGGCCCGCCACCGCAGTGTGATCATCGCCGAGCTGGAGAGCCTCGGTTGCGGTCTGGCAGGGGCCTTCCGCCTCCGCGCTCGCGCGGATGCTGCCTGGAGCGCTGAGATTCCCGATGGCGATCAAGTGATGCGCCAGTTGTGGAAACTCCCCTCGGGCTTGCGGGTGTTGCCCGGGCCTGCGCCCGACCGCGAGGTTTCACCGGCGCAAGCCGAAGCGATCGTGGACGCCCTGCTGGCTGCGGCCGATCGCGTCCTTCTGGATCTGGCGCCGCGCACCTCGCCTGCCAACCGCGCCGTGCTGCGCCGCGCTGACCGCATCGTCATGGTGCTCGAACGCGAGCCTGCTTCGGTCACCGCCGGCTGCCGTCTGCTCGAGTACCTGCGCGCGAGCTGCCGGATGGAAGGTCTCGTTCAGGCCGTGGTGGTCAACCGCGTGGCGCTCGCGTGTCCTTTGCCGCTCGAAGAAATCGAGCGCCAGTTGCAGATTCCGGTGCTGGCAGTCATTCCACCGAACGCGGATCTTTGCGTGCAAGCGCGGCGTTCGGGTGCGCCCGTGGTCTTTTACCAGCCCGAGAGCGCTCTGAGCGGCTGCTTGGTGGAGCTGGCGGGTAAATTGGAGGCAGACCTGCCTGCTGCGGGCTGAGAGGGATCGCCATCTCCTGCCCCTTCGCGATGGACGCCACGCGCCCAACGCGCCTCGCTAGGGCGCAAGCGCCCGGAACCGGCGGGGGGTCAGGGCGTCCGGCCCCGAGCGCTTGCGCCCTGTCCCCTCACCGTGGGAGCGGGGGAACCCGGCGGAGACCACGCATCGGTGCCACGCCATCGGCCGAGCTGTCGCGCCACGGCCCGAAACCGGGTCCGGCTTCCGGTCCGAATCCGCGAACTCCGGGGCCCGGCCACGGCTCGATGGTCGGGGGTGCCAGCAAGCCCAAAGCTATCGCCTGCCGGACGGCCGCCTCGAGTTTGCGCGCTTGTTCGAGTGCATCGAGCTTGGCCCGCTGGTCGCTCGACAGGATCGCGAGCGCCTGGTTGCGCGCCGCGTTCTCGACTTCCGTCAGCCGCTTCCGCAAGCCCTCGATTTCGAGCAACGCCCTGCCCAGGGCCGCTGTGTCCGTGACGCCGCGATCCAGTTGTTCGCGCAGCGCCCGCTGCCTGGCGGCCAGCTCGGCTACGAGGCTTTGTATGGCCTGGGTCTGCTGCTGTCGAAGTTGTCGTAGCGATTCGATCTGCGAGTCTTGCAAGCCGAGATAGCTCTTCAACGCGTCGGTTGCAGTGGGAAACGGGGCCTGCGCCGCCAAAGCCCCCGCCAGTGTCGCTACCAGTAGCATCCGCCCGATCATCTCTCGGACACCTCCTTGGTCCGTTCCGCAGGATTTTGGGGGCGGTTTTCCGGCCCCCTACTGAGAGTAAACGCAGTGGCGCCGGAGAAGTTGGTCAAGAGGCAGCAAAAAGCCCTTTACATTTTTAACCAAGTTCGCCGCGCACCGACGCACGGTGCTACGCCACGCGACATGCGAAGCTTGATTCTTCTGCTTGTCGTCGCTGCCGCCGTCCGTGCGCAAAGCACGCGCGAGCTGGCGGAATTGAACTGGGTGGAATTCCGCGAACTGGTGCCGTCCCGGATGCGTACGGTTCTTCTGCCCACGGGCACGCTCGAGGCGCACGGTGTCATCAACAACGGCGCGGATATGCTCGCGCCGCTCGCTCTGGCCAGAGCCATGGCGCGGCGGGTGGACGCACTGGTGGCTCCCGGGATTCCTTACGGGGTGACCGGCAGTCTGGATGCGTACGCCGGGGGTTTTTCGATCAGCGAGCCCGCTTATTGCGCCTACGTCAGCGACGTGCTCGCGGGCCTGGCGCGTACCGGCTTCCGCAACTTGATCTTGATCAACGGACACGGAGGACCCCAGAGCTCCATCCTGAACGAGCTTGCCGAACGCGTGGGCCGCGAGCGCGGCGTTCGCACGCTGGTCGTCAACTGTTGGTCGTACTGCTCGGACGTGAGGCTCAGGATCTTCGGCGAGGACGGCGGACACGCCGGATGGAACGAGACCGCCATGATCCAGGCTATTGACCCCGGGCTGGTGAAAACCGGGCGCTACGCCGATCGCCTGGCGCTGCCGCGTCCCACCGAAGGGACCTGGGCGGCCTACCCCTTTCCGGCCACGATCATCCTCTACAGGCCGGGGGAGGGCTACCCGCGCTCCGACCAGGCCAAAGCCAAGGCTTATTTTGACGCGGTGGTCGAGAAACTCACGGCCCTCGTCGGCGACGTGATCGCGCGTTGGGACGGGGCGGGAGTCCTGCCTTGACCGAATCCTCCAGATCGAGAAGAAATCGTTTGAACTCGCGCCCGCCCCCGTAGCCGCCCGGCGCGCCGTCGCTCCGCACGACCCGGTGGCAGGGCACGACGATCGCCACAGGGTTCGCGCCGCAAGCGCTTCCTGCGGCCCGGGCTCCGCGCGCCGATCCTGCCGCCAGCGCGACCTCCCGGTAGCTGCGCGTCTGCCCGTAGGGGATCTGCGCCAGCGCCCGCCAGACGCGGAGCTGGAAGGGTGAGCCCGCAAGCTTCACGGGCAACTCGAACGCTTGTCGGATTCCCGCGAAGTATTCTTGCAGTTGCGCGAGGGCCTCGCGCACGAGCCTGTCCTGCGGCCGCAGCACGGGTTGGCGTCCCGCCAGACGCGCCATTTCCTGACGGAATTGTTTTTCCTGGCGGCCGGGCGAGATGCGCACGATCGCCTCGGCGTCGGCCGCCACCCAGACCAGAGCCCCATTCGGCGCGCGCAGCCCGGCATAGCGAATCAGACCTTCCAGCAGATGAGCTTGCACTCGGTCATCTCCTCGATCGCATACCTGGGGCCTTCCCGTCCCATTCC
>JANXAE010000048.1 GCA_025062235.1 Bryobacteraceae bacterium | reverse complement strand
CCATGTGCCGCGCCGCGATGACCTCCGGGACGGTGGACATGCCCACCAAGTCTGCGCCGATGGTGCGCAGGAAGCGGATCTCGGCCGGCGTCTCGTAACTGGGACCCAGCATGGCGGCGTAAACCCCTTCGGCCAGTGCGATGCCCAGTTCGGCGGCCGTAGCGCGCGCGATGCGGCGCAACCGCTCCGGATAGGCTTCCGTCATGTCGGGGAAACGCGGGCCTAGCGTCTCGTCGTTCGGCCCCACCAGCGGGTTGGCGCCCTGGAGATTGATGTGGTCGGAGATGAGCACGAGCAGACCGCGGTGGAAGGCGGGGTTGATGCCGCCGGCCGCGTTCGTAAGCACCAGCAAGCGAATGCCGAGCTTTGCCAGCACGCGCACGCCGAAGACGACCTGATCGGGCCGGTAACCCTCGTACAGATGCACCCTGCCGACCAAGACGGCGACGTCCAGATCGCCCAGTTTGCCGAGCACCAGGCGACCCGCATGGCCCTCTGCCGTGGCCACCGGCCAGTGCGGGATCTCCCCGTAGGCGATGTCGCAGCGCCGGCCAAGTCGCGAAGCAAATCCGCCCAGCCCGCTCCCCAGCACGACGCCGGCCCGGGGCCGCGCGCCGCACCGAGCCCGCACATAGGCCAGTGCCTGCTCGAGCTCGCTCATAACAACATCCCTGCGATGGCGGCCGACATGAAGTTGGCCAGAGAACCCACGGCCACGGCCTTCAGTCCCAGGCGCGCCAGATCCGACTTGCGATTGGGCGCCAGCGCCCCGATGCCGCCGATCTGTATGGCGATCGAGCTGAAATTGGCGAAGCCGCACAGGGCGTAGGTGGCGATCACGAACGACCGCGGCTCGAGCTGCTCGCGGATCGGACCGAGCTGCATGAACGCCACGAACTCGTTCAGCACCAGCCGCGTGCCCAGTAGATTGCCGATGGCGGGCGCGTCGCGCCAGCTCACCCCGAGCAGCCAGGCCACAGGCGCGAACACAGCACCGAAGAGTTTTTCCAGCGACTCCGGAAACCAACCCATTCCGGGAAGCCCATGCACCCAGCCCAGAATGCCGTTGGCCATGGCGATGAGGGCAAGGAAGGCAATGAGCATCCCGGCGATATTCAGCGCAAGCTGCAATCCCTCGCCCGCCCCGCGTGCCGCCGCGTCAATCAGATTCACGCCCGGCTTCTCGACACGCACTACGACCCGGCCGGCCGTCTCGGGCTGCTCGGTCTCGGGAACGAACATCTTTGCCAGCATGATGGTCGCCGGCGCCGTCATGATCACCGCCGTCAACAGGTGCTTGATGTCCACGCCTGCAACCTTGACGTAAGCCGCCATCACTGCTCCGGAGACGTGGGCCATCCCGCTCACCATCACCGTGAACAGTTCCGACTGCGTGAGCCGGGGCAGGAAGGGCCGGATCGTCAGGGGCGCTTCGGTCTGACCCATGAAAATGCTGGCGGCGACGTTGGTGGACTCGGCGCCGCTGGCCCCCATCACGCGCTGCATGAGCACGGCCATGGCCCGGATCACGAGCTGCATCACGCCGAGGTAGTACAGGATGGAAAAGAACGAAGCGATGAAAATGACGATCGGCAGCACCTGGAAAGCGAACACGACGCCCAGCGAGCCGCTCTTGTCACCCAACGGCCCGAAGACGAAACGGCTGCCTGCCTCGGCGTAAGCCAGCAGGGCATTGACCCCGGCGCTGGCCGCTTCGAACAGCCGTCCCGCGGGAGTTCGCAGGACCAGGAAAGCGAAGAGAAATTGCAGGCCCAAGCCCCAGGCCACCAGGCGGAAGCGGATGGCGCTGCGGTGCCGCGAGCACAGGTAAGCAGCCGCGACGATGGCGACCAGGCCCAGAGCCCCGGTGAAGCGGCCCATGCTAGCTGACGACTTCCAGGATCAGGTCGTACTCTTCCGGCGGTTGGTTCGAGATGCGGAAAGCGTCCTCGACCAGTTGGGCGGCCTCCTCGACGTGATCCTCGCGCGTGTAGTAGAGACGGCAGAGCACCGAGTCCATCTCGACGCGGTGGCCAGGCTTGACCTCCAGGATGACGCCCACGGCAGGGTCAATCTGGTCCTCTTTGCGGTCGCGCCCGGCGCCGATCATCATTGCCGCGCGCCCGATATCCTCGGCATCAATCGAGCTGACGAAGCCGCTGCGCGGGGAAGTGATCTCCCGCATGCCGGTGGCGTTGGGCAGCAACTCGAAGCGGTCGAGCACCAGGGGATTCCCGCCCTGGGCCTGGATGACCTCCTTGAGCTTGTGGTAGCCCGAACCGTCCAGCAGCTTGCGCTGGGCGATCTCCCGCGCTTCCTCCAGCGTGGAGGCGACCTTGCCCAGATGGATCATGCGCGCGGCCAGCTCCAGCGAAAGTCGGGTCAGATCCACGGGCCCCGCGTTTTGCAGTGTTTGCGAAACCTCCATGACCTCGAGCGCGTTGCCCACGGCAAAGCCGAGCGGCTGGTTCATGTCGGTGATGAGCGCCTGCACCTTGACTCCCATCCGCCGCCCGATGCCCACCATCAACTGAGCCAGGCGGCGGGCGTCCACCTGCCGCTTCATGAAGGCGCCCGAGCCGACCTTGACGTCCAGCACCAGCGCGTCCAGGCCCATGGCCAGCTTCTTGGACATGATCGAGGAAGCGATCAGGGGGATCGAGTCCACCGTGGCCGTGGCGTCCCGCAGCGCGTACAGCTTGCCGTCGGCCGGGGCAATCTCGGCGCTCTGGCCGGCGAAACACAGGCCCACGCGCCGGAGCTGGTCGCGAAACTCCTGCGGGCTCAGATCGGTGCGAAAGCCCGGAATGGACTCCAGCTTGTCCAGTGTGCCGCCCGTGAAGCCCAAGGCGCGGCCCGTGATCATGGGCACGACGACGCCCGCGGCCGCGGCCAGCGGCGCCGCGATGAGGCTGGTCTTGTCACCCACGCCTCCCGTCGAGTGCTTGTCCACCTTGACGCCGGGAACGTCGGAGAGATCCATTCTCGTTCCGGAACGGATCATGCACTCGGTCAGGGCGGACACCTCACGGTCGCTCATGCCGCTGAAGAAAACCGCCATCAGAAAAGCAGCCATCTGGTAGTCGGGAACACCGCCCCGCGTGTAGCCATCCACCAGCCACGAGATCTCCTCAGGGCTGAGCTCCTCACCATTGCGCTTGCGCTGGATCAGATCAACCACTCGCATCATCCGGGACCCTGATGTCTGAGTTTTTCCGCTGCGCGCCTCGGCTCGAGGCAGCGCCTGCCGACACCCGCCCTGTGCGGCACGACGCCGAGTCCCTAGGCTAACACCTCGCTCGCCTGAAAGTAAAGGAGCGCGCCGCCCCCGCGAGCCGCGCGCTCCCCCGGACGGGTCGGCCGCTGCCCGCTCAGAACAGCAGTTTCAAGCCGAGCTGGAGCTGGCGCGGAGAGTTGGCCTGGGTGCTGATCTGGCCGAAGGTGCTCGCCGTCACGCTGGTGTTCGGGCTGCCGAAGCGGACCGCGTTCGCAGCGTTGAAGGCCTCGATGCGGAACTGCAAGGTCGTGCGCTCCCTGGGCTGGAACTCCTTGAAGATGGAAAGATCCCAGTTGCGCACGCCGGGTGAGCGGATGTCGGGCAGGGTCACCGAGAGGTTCCCGAAGCTGAAAGGCGGCGGCTGCGAGAAGACGCTGGTGTCGAAGTACCGGTTGAGGCGCTGGCGGATGTCGCCGCTCAGCCTCCCGCTGCGGCCGTTGTTGTTGGCGAGCTGCCGCTGGCTGAAAACGCCCGCCACGTTGTTGGCCGAAATGCTGAGCGGGGTCCCGGTCTGGTACGTCGTGATGCCGTTGAACTGCCAGCCGCCAAGAATGGCGTTCGTCAGCCGGTTCCAATTCGCCCCGAAGCGCCGGCCACGGCCGAAGGGCAGCTCCAAGATGTAGCTCACCACGAACCGGTGCGCGATGTCGTATTCGGTCAACGAGCGCGAGCCACGCATGTAGTAGCTGTCCTGGTGGCTGAGGCCCTCGTGAATGGCCTTGGCCCAAGTGTAGCTGCCTTCGAAATAGACGCCTCCGGAGAATCGGCGGCTGAAGGTGGCCTGCAAGGAATGGTAGTTCGACGAAGCGCCCGTCGAATACAACGGGATCACATCGGTGAACTGCGGGTAGGGACGCAGCAGTTGCGCGATGCTGATCCTGGGAGTCGCCAGCACACCGCTGTTGACGATGCCGTAGAAGGGATTGGGCACGGTCTGGTTCAGCACGGAGCCCCAGGACATGTAGGTCGGGTGCACCTGGTTCAGGCTCAAACCGCTTTCGTCGTTGCGCGAAAGCTGCAATCCGCGGCTGCCCACATAGGCCACCTCGAGCAGGATTTCCGCCGGCAGGTTCCGCTGGATGTTGAAGTTCCACTGCATGGACCAGGGCGTCAGCGTCTCGCGTAGCGGCGCCTGGATGTTGGCCCCGGCCTGCGTCAGCAGTCCCTGCGAAGCCCCGGGCGGCTTCTCGAAGCCCTGCGGGAAGGGATTCGAGAGCAAGTACAGCGGGGTGATGCCGTCAATCGTGGTGACCCATGGGGTCTCGGTGCGGAAACCGAAGGGCCCGACCGTTCCGTGCGCCTGCTGGAGCGAAATGGCGAAGACGTGGCCGTAGCCGCCCCGGATCACCGTGTTGGCCGTAGCCTGGTAGGCGAATCCGAAGCGCGGCGCCAGGTTGTTCTTGTCCATGATGTACTGGGTCCGCGGGCGGCCTTCCACGCCTACGAAAACGAGTCCGCCAGTGAGGTTCGAGTAACCCGGCACCTTCTCGGCCAGGGGCGAGCGGGCGAAGGGATCGAAGTAGTTCATGCGGTTGAAGCGCTCGGTCCGCGGCGTGTCCAGGTCATAGCGCACGCCCAGGTTCAGCGTGAGCTTCCGCGTCAGCCGCCAATCGTCCTGGAGATAGAGCGCGGTGTAGGTGCTCTGGGTGGCGGCGTCCTTGAAGTTCTGGATGAGCGATCCCGTGCTGCCAGTGCCGAGAAGCAGGCTGGCGATGGCATTGCCCCGGTTGGCCGCTGCGCGATTGGGATCCGGCCCCTGGGTGAAGGCCGCGGTGAAGGAGAACGTGCCCGAAGGCGCCCGGGCTTCACGGTTGTTCACGCGGATCAGGCGGCCTTCGTAGCCGGTCTTGAAGGTGTGCGCACCCTTGAGCTTGGTTACGCTGGCCTGGACGGTGTAGGTCATGAACGCGTTGCGGCGGTGATCCTGGTTGCCCAGCGTGGTGTAGTTGGAGGCGGTGATGCGCGGGAACATGGGCAGCCCGCCTGCCGTGTCCAGCGCGGCCGGGAAACCCAGCGAAGAAGCCAGGAAACCCAATCCCAGGTTCTCGTAGAGGTACAGGCTGCGGGCGAACGCGCCGCGGAAGGTGACAACGGTCGTCGGGCCGGGCGTCATCGTATAGTCAATGACGCCGTTGTGCATCCGGTTGCGCTCGTTGTTGCTGGTCTCGGCCGGCTTGAGCTCCGGCGGCCAGAGTACTGGCGGCAGGTTGTCCTGGTTGCGGTAGGAGTAGCGCAGGAAGAAGCGGTGGTTGGCGGTGAAGTTGTGATCGAAGCGGCCGTCAATCTGGTCTATGTCGAGGCGGGTGGATCCCTGAGCGTAATAGTTGTTGGCGTTGGTGAAGGGAGCGCCCTGCGTGTTGGGTTGGGGGTAGAACTTCATGAGGTTGCGGGCGACCGGATCCTGGCGGCCGGCCGGGATCACGTTACCCGGGAAGGGATCGCGCACGTAGCCGCTGCCGGAGGGACGGGTCGTGAAGGGATCGTAAATGATCACGGGATTGTTGGCGCCTGCGAAGGTCTCCGAGAAATCGCCTGCCCGCTCGAGCGCAGTGGGCACCGTGGTGGTCCGGGAGGTGAAACTGCGCTGCCGCAGGCCCTCGTAGGAGCTCATGAAGAACGTCCGGTCCCTGCGGATCGGCCCGCCCAGGGTGCCGCCGTATTGGCTGCGCTTGAAGCTGGACAGCCGGATGCCGCGCAGGTTGTTGTAGAAGGTGTTGGCGTCCATTTTGGAATTGCGCAGGAACTCGTAGGCCGACCCGTGGAATTCGTTCGTTCCGGACTTGTAGACGACGTTGAGCACGCTGCCCGCGGTGCGCCCGTACTCGGCCGGGAAGTTGGCGCCGAGTACGCGGAACTCGCCGATGGCGTCCACGCTGGGGAAGGCGGAGATCCCCGAGTAACCTTGTACGGTGGGGTGCGTGGCCGTGGCGCCGTCAATGAGCGTCTCCATCATGCCGGTGCGGGCGCCATTGATCGAGTAGCTCATGCTGTTGTAGTTGTTGCCGATGGATCCGGCGACGCCCGGCGTAAGGTAGATCAGCGAGTAGACGTTGCGGGTGTTGAGCGGCAGATTCAGGATGGCCCGGTTGGAGACCACCTTGGCGATCGTCGAAGAGGCCGTTTCGATGCTGGAGACCGCAGCCTCCACCGTGACGCGCTCGGTGATCTCTCCCACCTCCATGACGATATCCAGACGCGCTTGCTGGGCCACGGCCAGCTCGATGCCGGTTCGCACGAATTTCTTGAAGCCCGCCGCGGTCGCCTCCAGGGTGTAAACGCCGGGTTGCAACGGCGTTACTACATAGCGACCGGTGCCGTCGCTGCGGGCTTCCGTTTTCACGTTGGTAGCCACGTTGATGGCGACGATGGTGACATCGGGTATGGCCGCACCCGAGGCATCGGTCACGTTGCCCAGCAGGCTGGCGCCGAAGGTCTGTGCGAAGGCCGGCGCCCAGGCGAGCGCAACCGTCAGCAGAGCACTGCCGAGGATCCGGCGGCTCCGCCAGGAACCGGAAACGGACCCCTCGCCCGATACTGCGCGGGGTACGGTTGCCATGGTCATTGCTTCCTACCTCCCTGCTTCGATTCCAGACCCGCCCAAGGCACGGTGCAGATGGCAGCCCCGCGCATGGGCGCAGCCGGCACTCCTCATGGTAGACCAGTTCCGGTTACGCGCGGCTGACGCTCGCGTGAACGAAGATCCAACTCCCAGGGCGGCGGCTCACCTGCATCGGAGCGCGCCGTCGCTGAGCATCCGGCGCGCGGCATTGTACCCCGGGATTCCTGTGACCCCGCCGCCCGGATGCACTCCCGAGCCGCACAGATAAAGCCCCCGCACCGGGGTGCGGTATCGTGCCCATCCGGCGACGGGCCGCATGGCGAACAACTGGTCCAGGCTCATCTCGCCATGGAAGATGTTGCCTCCGGTCAAACCGAAAGTGCGTTCCAGATCGAGCGGGGTGAGCACTTGTCGCGCCTCGACCAGCGAGTGGATGCCGGGCGCGTACTCCGCAATCAGGTCCAGGACCCGCTCCGCGTACAGCTCGCGCATCCGGTCCCAGTCCCCCTCCGCGAGCCGATACGGCGCGTACTGGAGGAAAATCCCCATGATGTGTTTGGCTGGCGGCGCGAGGGAGGCATCGTAGACGGTGGGGAAGGTCAGTTCCAACAGGGGCCGCGACGAGGGACGGCCGTACTTGGCGTCGTCCCAGGCGCGCTCCAGGTACTCCACGCCCGGGCAGATGTGAATCGTCGCGCGATGGTGGGGTGCGGGAGCGCCCGGGGCGGCCCGAAACTCGGGCAAAGCGCCGAGCGCCAGATTGATTTTCATCGAGGTGCCTTCGCAGCGGTAACGGCGGATGGCTTGCACGAAGTCGGGCGGCAGCTCGCGTTCTTCCAGCAGCTCGAGAAACGTGCGTTTGGGATCGAGGTTGGAAGCGACGGTGCGCGCAAGGATCTCCTCGCCGTTCTCCAGCACGACGCCGCGTGCCTGTCCCTCGCGCACCAGAATGCGCGCAACCGGGCTGGCGGTGCGGATCTCCGCGCCCCAGCGACGCGCTGCCGCAGCGATCGCCTCGGAAAGCGCGCCCATCCCCCCGCGCACGAATCCCCACAGGCCGCGCTTGCCGCCCACCCCGCCCATACAGTGATGAAGCAGGATATACGCGGTGCCTGGCGAGCGCGGTCCCCCCGAAGCGCCGATCACCGCATCGGTGGCCAGGGTGGCTTTCAACTCGTCGGATTCGAACCACTCGTCCAGGAAATCCGCCGCGCTTTGGGTGAAGATCTTCACCAGGGCCGCCAAGTCCCGGCGGGCCAAGCCGTAAACCCTGCCCCCGAAGCTCAGCCAATCCAGGACATCGGCCACGCCCCGCAGCGGCAGTTGCGGCGGCGGTTCCAGCAGAAAGGCCTCGACGATTCGCGCCAGCCGCTCCAGATGCTGCTCGTACAGGGGATACCGCTCGGCGTCCCGCCGCGAGAAACGGGCGATGGAGGCGAGCGTGGCGCGCGCATCCTGCCACAAGGTTAAGGTGCGCCCGTCCGGCAAGGGGGTAAAAGATGCCGGATCCTTGGGGTCGGCCTGGTAGCCGAAGCGCTCCAGCTCGAGCTCGCGCACGATGCGCTCGTGGAACAGGCTGACCAGATAGGCAGCGGTCGAGACCCGGTATCCAGGCCAGACCGGTTCGGTGACGGCGCACCCCCCGAGTCGCTCGCGGCGCTCGAGCACCAGCACCTTGCGTCCAGCGCGGGCAAGGTATGCGGCGGCCACCAGGCCGTTGTGCCCGCCGCCCACCACGATCACGTCGTAGCGTTGCGACATAGCGCAAGCCTCGGTTCGCTGACGTCCCTTCCCGTCGAGCGCGGGGACAACCGGGGCCGGGCGGAGGGACGACCCCATCCGCAGGCTTCGCTCGGCGCGCCACCCCGCGGCCCGGCGCAGGGCGTCGAGTCCACCTTGCCGGGTTCAGCCGCCCGGGGCCACGCAGTGGCGGCCTGACCGTGCGGAGAGCGACGCCGGCCTTGCGGTGACGTCTCCGCCGTCGCGCCCAGACGCCGCGTCTCGCGGGGCCGACCGGCTGCTGCACGCACCAGCCGCACGGGGTTGCGGCTCGCTGCCGCCCGCCGGGATGTGCTCAAGCGGTGCCGGACTGGGCTTTCGCCAGCAAGTCGGCGACGAAGCGGCGGCTGGTCTCGACCAGGTCCCAGGCGCCCGGCCAGAAACACAGATCCACACACCACCAATGGATGCCCGGGATGGCCAGCAGCTTCGGCGCGAGCGCGGCGAAAGCGATCAGGCCTTCGCCGAACGGCCGGTGCGTGCTGGTCTCCCCATCGTGCAACGTGCCGTCGGAGTCAATGAGATGGATGTGGCCGATGCGGCCCTTCAGGCGATCGAGGAATTCGGCCACACCGCCCGGCAGCGTTTCTTTCTCGCCGTGCTGCCGCGCGCCCACGACCGAGCACATGTAAGCATGCGAGGTGTCGAACAGGATCTTGAAGTTCGGATGCCCGACGGCCTCGTGCAGTCGGATCACCTCGGAGGGTTTGTTGAAGGCGAAGCCGGGCTCGAACTCCCAGACCACCAGCACGCCGGCCTCGTCCGCGATTCCGGCTGCCTGGCGCCAGACCTCGGCCAGCCGCATCATGGCCGCTTCGTAGTCGGCGGCCGGGATGGAGCCGGGCGCGGCCACGCTGTCCACCCGGATCGAGGGGCTGCCCAGGTCCACGCACATCTCGACGTTGCGCCGGAACAAATCGAGATATTTCTGTTTGTCCCCGGTCACCGGATTCGCCGAGGTGAAGTCCGCTGCGTAACCGGAAACGCCCAGGCCCAGATCGCCGAGCATGCGCACGAACTCGCGGCGCGAGGGCGCATCCGGGTAGGCCTCGAGGGTCACGTGCGGCGGGAAGCCGCAGATCTCCACCCCGGCGTAGCCCACCTCGGCCAGCCGCCGCACCACACGATCGAAGGGGATGGGACTGGCCGCGTATTCGCCCCAGGCGAACGCCCAGCTTCCGATCGAGATCTTCATCGCGCCTCCCCGGTTCACTCGGCTTTCTTGACCTTCACCCACTGTCCGGTCTGGCACGCCTCGAGCACCGCATCCAGCACGAGCTGGCACTTCAGGCCGTCCTCGAAAGTGGGCGGGACCGGCTTGCCCTCGGCCAGGGCGAAAAGAACGTCGGCAGCCTGGTTGGCGAAAGTGTGTTCGTAGCCGATGGCGCAACCCGGGACCCACCACCGGTTCATGTACGGGTGCACCTCCTCCCACACCGAAATCCGTTTCCAGCCCTGGATGTGTTTGGGCTCGCGCGAATCGAAATACCACAGCCGGCTCATGTCCTCCAGGTTGAAGTAGAGGCTTCCGTACTCGCCGTTGATCTCGAAGATGTTGCCATTCTTGCG
Source organism: Bryobacteraceae bacterium (assembly GCA_025062235.1). Classification (GTDB taxonomy): domain Bacteria; phylum Acidobacteriota; class Terriglobia; order Bryobacterales; family Bryobacteraceae; genus DTHT01. The sequence continues at coordinate 11,435 of JANXAE010000048.1, read as the reverse complement.
CCCGTTGGCGAAGCGGGTGGCTTCGAAGTGACCTATGGCGCCGTTCGCGTACTGGCAAAGGAAAACCGAGGCATCCTCGATTTCCACGCGTGCGCGGCCGCCCTCGGGCCGCTCGCGCTCGCTGACGAAGATTCGGCTCACGCCCGCCACGGACTCGATTTCACCGGCCAGATAATTGGAGAGGTCCACGATGTGCGAATGCAGGTCGCCGGTGACGCCCGAGCCGGCCACTTGCTTGTCCATGCGCCAGACCAGGGGAACGGCCGGGTCCATGGTCCAGTCCTGAAGGTAGAGGGCGCGGAAGTGGTAGACGCGGCCGATGCGGCCCTCCTCGATGAGCTGCCGCGCCAGGGCAATGGCGGGCACGCGGCGGTAGTTGAACCAGACGGTGTGCAGTTTGCCGCTCCTGCGGGCGGCTTCGACCATGCGGCGAGCCTCCTCCGAGTTCATGGCCAGGGGCTTCTCGCAGCAGACCGCTTTCCCCGCTTCCAGCGCGGCGATGGCGATGTCATGGTGCGTGTTGTTGGGCGAGCAGATGTCCACGATGTGAACTTCAGGGTCCTCGATGACTTCGCGCCAGTCGGTGGTGGACTTCTCCCAACCCCAGCGGCGCGCGAACTCGTGCACCCGCGGGCTGCGCGCGCAAACGACGCGCAGCCGCGCCTTCAGGGGAGGATCGAAGAAAATCGAAGCCTGCCGCCATGCGTTCGTGTGAGCCTTGCCCATGAACCTGGCCCCGATCATGCCGATTCCCACGGTTCCCGTCATAGGTCTATCCTTTCCCGGATCGCTGCGTCGCGCGGACGACGCTCACCACTGATACAACAGCGCGCCCGGCCGCGGCAAGGCGACCGGCGCGCCGCGCTCAGGGCCGCGTGCGCGGGCTCTGCCGGATCTGCTCGAGCAGGGCGGCCAGCTCGGCGACCTTGTCGGGGAACTCGGCGGCCACGTTGTTGCGCTCACCGGGGTCGCGTTCCAGGTCGTACAGCTGCGGCTCCGGATCGTTGCCCAGCTCGATGCCGGTGTTCTTGCTGATGCGCGGGCCCTTGCTGGGCGCGATGTACTTCCAACGGCCGACGATCACGGCCAGCGTGCCTGCCTGCTCGACCAAGTGCGGCCTGCCCTGAGGGTCGCGGCCGAGCAGGGCCGAGACGAGGTTGAAGCTGTCCGGGGCATCCTGCTCGCCGAGCGAGGCGCCGGTGAGGAAGGCCAAGGTGTGCAGCAGGTCGATCTGGCTGATCAGCGCGGGCGAATCGGAGGGCTTGGGAATGCGCGCCGGCCAGCGCACCAGGAAAGGCACGCGCGTGCCCCCCTCGAAGATGCTGTACTTGCCGCCCCGCCACGGGCCGGCGGGCTTGTGATCGCCCAGCTTCTCGACCGCCTCGTCCTTGTAGCCATCGTCCACCACCGGGCCATTGTCGCTGGTGAAGATCACGAGCGTGTTGTGCGCCAGGCCGTGCCTGTCCAGCGTATCGAGGATGCGTCCCACACACCAGTCCAGTTGCAGGATCACGTCGCCGCGCGGCCCCATGACCGACTTGCCGGCAAAGCGCGGATGCGCGACGCGGGGTACGTGAATGTCGTGCGTGGCGAAATAGAGGAAGAACCGCCCGCCGCGATGGCGCTCGATGAACTCCACGGCTTTGGCCGTGAAGACGTCGGCCATCTCCTCATCCTTCCAGAGCGCTTTCCTGCCGCCACGCATGTAGCCGATGCGGCTGATGCCGTTGACGATGGCCATGTCGTGGCCGTGGCTGGGGTGCATGCGGAGCAGGTGCGGGTGCGTGCGGCCCAGGAGCTCGCCCTCGAACGGCTTCTCGTAGCTGACCTCGATGGGATCGTCGGGATCGAGGTTCACCACGCGGTGATTCTCCACGTAGACGCAGGGCACGCGGTCGCCGGTGGCGGGCATCAGGAAGGCGTAATCGAAGCCGATCTCCAGCGGTCCGGGCTTGATTTCGCCGTTCCAGTCCAGCTTCCCGGCGCCCAGACCCAGGTGCCACTTGCCCACCACGCCGATCGCGTAGCCTTGGCGTTTGAGGATGGCGGGGAGCGTCGAGCGTCCCGGTTCGATGATGAGCGCGGCGTCGCCGGGCAGCACGCCAGTGCCCTTGCGCCGCCAGGCATACTCGCCCGTGAGGAGGGCGTAGCGCGAGGGCGTGCAGGTGGCGGCAGACGAGTGGGCATGCAAGAAGCGGATGCCGCCAGCCGCGATGCGGTCCAGGTTGGGGGTGCGGATGCGGCGCGCGCCGTAGCAGCTCAGGTCGCCGTAGCCCACATCATCGGCATAGATCAGCACGATGTTGGGGCGGTCGTGGCCTGCGGGTGGGGCGGCGGGCCGGGCGGACGCAACCAGCAGCGGGGCTACCGCGTGGCGGAAGAACGCGCGGCGATGCATTATGACTGCCTCCCTGCGGATTCCAACGGGCGTATTGTACTTCACGGCAATCGCGTCGCCGCAGTACGATGACAGGTGCATGGACGGCTGGAGCGTTCTGGCGCAGATCCTGATCGTGCTGGCGGCGGCCACCATCTTCGGGATGGCGGCCCAGCGCGTGGGCCAGAACGCCATCACGGGTTACCTGCTGGCGGGCGTGGTGCTGGCACCGTTCTTCCTTCGCGCGGCCGGCCGTGACGTCATCCGGCTACTCGCCGAAATCGGCGTGGCGACGCTGCTGTTCACCATCGGGCTGGAATTCTCGATGACCCGATTGCGGGCGCTGGGGCCGCGGGTGGCCTGGCTGGGCTTGGCGCAGATTCTGGGCACGACCGCGGTCGTGGCCGTGATCGCGCGCCTGGCCGGCATGACGGCGCCTGGGGCCGTGATTCTCGGGACCGTTGCGGCCATGAGCAGCACGACGGTCGTGATGCGGCTGATCTCCGAGCGCAGCGAGCTCGATAGCGCTCACGGGCGCGCGGCTCTAGGCGTGTGCCTGATGCAGGACCTGGCGGTGGTGCCCGCCATGCTTCTCGTGCCGCTGTTTGCCGGGGCGCAGGGAGGCGCGGAAGGACTGCGGTTGCTGGCGTCGGCACTGGCGAAAGCCGCAGCCTTGCTCGCTGCGCTTTACGCGGTGATGCGCTGGATGGCGCCGCGCATGCTGCTGCGGGCCGCGGGCGCGCAGAACCGCGATCTGCCGGTGCTGCTGGCGGCGGTCACATGTCTGGGATCGAGCTGGGTCTCGCACGCGCTAGGGCTTTCCGCCGTGCTGGGCGCATTTGCCGCGGGCATCATTCTTTCCGAATGCATGCTCGCCGAACAGGTGCGGGCCGACATCATCCCGTTGCGGGCGGCCTTCCTGCCGCTGTTCTTTACCTCCGCGGGAATGCTGGCGGGCGTGGCGGACTGGGCCAGCGCCGGCTGGATGGCGGCGCTGGTGGCCGGCCTGATCCTGGTCAAAACGGCCGTCGTCCTTGCGGCCGGCAGCCTGCTCCGCCTGCCGGCTACGGAAGCCCTCCGGGCCGGCATCCTGCTGGCGCAGGTTGGGGAGTTCTCGTTCGTGCTCTTGGAGTTCGCCCGAAGCGCAGGCCTGCTCGAAGAAGGGCTGGTGCGGTTGCTGCTGGCCGTCTCGGTGGCGAGCCTTCTGCTGAGCCCGCCGCTGGCGGCCGCCGCCCCGCGCCTCGTGGGGTGGTTGCAAACGCGCCGCAGGGGTGCAACTCCGCCGGAGCAGCCGGCGGCGCTTGGTCCTCGCGACCACGTGGTCGTCATCGGCTTCGGACCCGCGGGAAGGCAGGTGGTCGAGAGCCTGCGCGAGCGCGGGCAGAGCGTGGTGGTGGTGGATCTGAACCCTAAGACCGCAGCGGGCAGCTCGCCCGATCTGCCCATCGAGTACGGCGACGCGACGCAGGAGGAGATTCTCCGACGCGCGGGCGTGCCGCGAGCTCGCGGGGTGGTGGTCACGGTTCCGGATCCGCTGACTGCGCAGAATGTCGTGGCGCAGGTGCGGCGGCTCGCAGGCTCCGCGCCGGTCATCGCCCGTGCGCGCTATCACATCCACCGGGATTCTCTGAGCCAAGCGGGCTCGGACCGCGTGGTCAGCGAGGAGGTGGTGGTGGGCCGCGAACTGGCGCGCGAGACCCTGGCGGCCCTGGAGCGCGATTGATCCAAACAACGCCCTCTGGCGCGCTATGCTGAGGGCGATGAACACGGACCCATTCCGGCTGGACGGCAAGGTCGCCCTCGTCACCGGAGGGGCGAGGGGGATCGGCGAGGCCATCGCGCGCGTCTTCACCGCTGCGGGTGCGGAAGTCCTCGTGCTGGACATGGATGGCGAAGGCGCCGCGCGAGTCGCCGCCGAGCTCGGGCGCGGGCGCGCCATCGCCTGCGACGTCACTTCGCCGGAACAGGTGGCGGCCGCCTTGGCCTCCATCGAGCGGCTCGACGTGCTGGTCAACAATGCCGGCATCGGGCTGGTGGGCGGCATCGAGCAAACGACGCTCGAGGATTTTCGCCGGCTGTTTCGCGTGAACGTCGAGGGAATCTTCCTGGTCACGAAGGCTGCGTTGCCGCTTCTGCTGGCCGCGCGCGGCTCCATCATCAACATCGGCTCGGTGGCGGGGCTCATCGGGGTTCGCCAGCGCTTCGCCTACTGCGCGACCAAAGGCGCGGTGGTGGCGATGACGCGGCAACTCGCTGTGGATTATCCGACGCAATTGCGCGTCAACTGCATCTGCCCCGGCACCGTCGAGACGCCCTTCGTCGAGGATTACCTCGAACGCTATCACAAACACGAGAAGGAAAGGGTGCGCGCGGAGCTGCGGGCGCGCCAACCCATGGGAAGATTGGGCCGTCCCGAAGAGATCGCCTGTCTGGCTCTGTATCTGGCCTCGGACGCCGCGGACTTCGTGACGGGATCGGTGATTACGATCGACGGCGGTTGGACGGCGGCTTGACGGCGAGCACCGCTTTCATTCGGCGGGGTGGATCTGCTGCGCCAAGTAGTGCTCCAGGCCGACCTCGCGGATCAGTCCGAGCTGCGTCTCCAACCAATCAGCGTGCTCTTCCTCGTCGGCGAGCAACTTCTCCAGCAGCTCGCGGGAGCCACGGTCACCGGCCTCCTCCGCCACCTGGATGGCGCGGTTGTACATGGCGATGGCGCTGTGTTCCAACGCCAGATCGTTGGCGAGCTGCTGGCGGACCTCCTGGCCGATGTTGAGCTGTCCGTAGCCGGTCATGTTGGGCATCCCTTCGAGGAAGAGGATGCGTTCGATGAGCCACTCGGCATGCCGCATCTCCTGGATGGACAGGCTGCGGACCTTCTCGTAGAGCCGCCGGTAACCCCAGTGGGCCTGCATTTCGGCATGGAGGAAGTACTGGTTGATCGCGGTGAGCTCCTCACCCAGGGCTTCGTTCAACGCCGCAATGACTTTCTCGTTCCCGCGCATGGACGCTGCTCCGGCGATGGCATTTCCAGATCAGTATAAGCGATACCCCCGCCCCCCGAGGCGGTGCCGGCTCGCTCAGCCGCTCATTTGATTCGCTCGTCGCGCTCGATCTTGCCGTCGCGGATATGGATGACGCGGTGCGCGTGCATGGCGATGTCGTGTTCGTGGGTAACCAGCACGATGGTATTGCCCTGCTGGTGCAGACGCGCGAAGATCCCCATGATTTCGTTGCCGGTCGCCGTGTCGAGGTTCCCCGTGGGCTCGTCGGCGAGCAAGATGGAGGGATTGTTGACGAGAGCGCGCGCGATGGCCACGCGCTGGCGCTGGCCCCCGGAGAGCTCGCTGGGTTTGTGGTGCATGCGGTCCTCCAGGTCCACTTGGCGCAGCGCCTCGATAGCGCGCTTGAGGCGAACCTCCTTGGGGAGGCCGGCGTAGATGAGAGGCAGCTCGACGTTGTGCAGCGCGGTCGCGCGCGGAAGCAGGTTGAAGGTCTGGAAAACGAAGCCGATCTCCTTGTTGCGGATGCGCGCCAGCTCGTCATCGCTCAGGTCGCTGACCAGCCGACCGTTGATGTAGTAACGGCCGCTGGTCGGCGTATCCAGGCATCCGATCAGGTTCATGAGCGTGGACTTGCCGGAGCCCGAGGGTCCCATGATGGCCACATATTCGCCCTTGCGTATTTCCAAGTCCACGCCACGGACGGCATGAATCTCCACCTCCCCCATCAAATACGTCTTCCACAGATCGAACGTACGGATGACGATGCCGTCACGCCGCAACTGCTCGCCGATGTCCGCTGCTTCTTCGATTGCCTTCGCCATGTTGACCTTCCTGCGCGGCCTGCCACTCGGGGATGTAGCGCCCGCGCTCAGGCCTGGTCCGAGCGCGTGGGCGCCTTGTTGTCCACCTTCACACGGGCGCGATTGCGCACGGTGCGGATGACCCGGTAGCTGCCGGTGATGATCTCTTCGCCCTCCTTCAAACCGCTGACGACCTCGATATCGGTCGCGCCGGTAATGCCCGTTTCGACCTTCCGGAAGACGGCTCGGTCGCCCTCGATCACGAAAACTCCCTGGATTTCTTCCCTGCGCGCCCGTTCGGCCGCCGGATCCGCCTTGCCGGCTGCCTGCACGCCGCCCTGGCGCGGTTCCTCCAGGTCTCCCCGCTGGCGGACGGTCAACGCCTGGATCGGTATTGTTAGGACGTTCTTGCGTACCGCGGTGGTTATCTTCGCCGTGCAGGAAAGCCCGGGGCGGATCTCAGCGGGCGGGTTCTCCAATGCGATGACGACCTTGAAATCCTTGGCCTCCTGACTCGAGATGGCGCTCTGCGAGGCCGCCAGCCCGGTCGAACGCAGGATGGCCGTGTTGCCGATTTCGATGACTCGCCCTTTGAAGACCCGGTTCGGAATGGCGTCAATCGTGATATCGGCCGTCTGATCGAGCTTCACGTTCACGATATCGGTCTCGTCCACCTTGACCTCGGCCGTGATCAGCGACATGTCGGCGATGGTCATGATGAGGCTGGCCGGCGAGTTCTGGATGCCGGGCACCACGGTCTCGCCCACGCGCACGGGGAGGTTGGTGACCACGCCGTCCAGCGGCGCGACCGCATAGGTACGTTGCAGGATGTCGCTGGCGCGGCGCAGATTGGCCTGCGCCAGGGCCACCCGCTTCTGCGCGGCCGCAAGCTGGGAGGCAACCTGCCCGCGCTGGGCGCGCGCCTGCGCCAGTCGCGCTTCCGCCTCGCGCAAAGCGGCCTGCCGGGCTTCGAACTCGATTCGGCGCTGGTCGAAATCCTGCCGGGAGATCAGCCTCTCTTCCCAGAGCTTCTCGGCCCGCTGGAAATTGATGCGAGCGTGCTCGAGTTCCGCCCTGGTCCTGTCCACGGTGGCCTGCGCGGTTGCCAGATTCTCGTCGGCCACCCGCAAGGCAGCCTCCGCAGCCGCTGACTCCGCCTCGGCCTGACTGAGCGCCGCCCGCTGGGCCTGGACCTCGGCTTCCGGTTGTACCGATTCCAGCCGCGCCAACAATTGGCCCTTGCGCACGCGGTCGCCTTCCTTGACAAGGATCTCGGTGATGCGGGAGGGCGATACGGCGTTGGTGCCGATATTGATGTAATTACGCGGCTTGATCTCGCCCGAGGCAGTCACCAGCGAAACCAGATCCTGCCGGACGACCCGGCCAGTTTGCACGGTCACCACGCCACGCTGGTTGTACTTGACGCCGCCGTAAATGCCCCCGGCGATCAGCATCGCCAACGAAATTCCCAGCCAGATCTTCCACTTGCGCTTCACACACCGCTCCTCACACTGTCAAGACGATCCTCGGCGCGCCAATGTTCCGTCCCCCGCCTCCGGCCTCCCGCCCCCGGGCCCGCCGCCGAGGCCCGGGCGGTAAATCCGGAGCCATTTTCATCTTAACACCGGCGATCCGCAACCCGGATGCGGCAACGGGCGCTTGGCTATCATGGTGAAATGGCGAGCTCCCCGGCTCTCGTGCCCGACCCCCACACGCAGGCAGTCCTCGAGCTGGAACAGCAGTACCTCATCCAAACCTACGCGCGTTTTCCCGTGTTGCTGCGGCGCGGCAAGGGCTGCTGGCTCTACGACGCGGCGGGCCGCAAGTACCTGGACCTGATCTCCGGCATCGGTGTCAATGCCCTCGGGCACGCTCACCCCAGGATCCTCCGTGTCCTGCGCGAGCAGGCCGCGCTGCTGGTTCACTGTTCCAACCTTTACTATCACGACTACCAGGGTCCTCTCGCCCGGCGTCTGGCCACCATCAGCGGTTTGCAGCGTTGCTTTTTCACCAACTCCGGCACGGAGGCCATCGAGGGAGCGCTCAAAATCGCCCGCGCGCACGGTCGCAGGCAGGCACCGGAAAAGGTCCAGATCCTGGCGCTGGAAAATTCCTTTCACGGCCGGACCCTCGGCGCGCTTTCCATCACCGGCCAGCCGAAGTACCGGGCGGACTTTGAGCCGTTGCTGCCGGGCGTCCGGTTCATCCCTCGGAACGACGTGGGGGCGCTGGAACGGACGGTGGGCCCCGAAACCGCCGCCATCGTGCTCGAGTGGATCCAGGGCGAGGGCGGCATCTACCCGCTCGAGCCCGTTTTCGCACGCCGGGCCCGCGAACTGGCCGATCAACACAACGCGCTGCTGATCCTCGACGAGATCCAGTGCGGGCTGGGGCGCACGGGCCGGCACTTTGCCTACCAGATGGCCGATCCGCCGGTCCTCCCCGACATCGCCGTCGTCGCCAAACCTCTGGCCTGCGGCCTGCCGCTGGGCGCCATCATCGCGAACGAAAAGGCCGCCGCGGCCCTGAGAAGCGGCATGCACGGCTCGACCTTCGGCGGCGGCGCGCTGGCCTGTCGCGTCGCGCTCGAGTTCCTCGACATCCTCGAGGAGCTGCTGCCCGCCATTCACCAAACCGGCGGCCAGTTCCGCGTGCAGCTCACCGAGATGGCGCGACACTTCGGGTTCGTGCGCGAGGTTCGCGGCTTTGGCCTGATGATCGGCATCGAGCTGGATTTCCCCTGCCGCAACATCGTCGAGGAAGCGCTCGCCGAGGGCCTGCTGATCAACTGCACGCACGACAAAGTGATTCGCCTCCTGCCGCCCTACGTCATCAGCGAGACCGAGGTGGACCGCGCGGTCAAATTGCTGACCAGAGTCCTCAAGAAAGTCAAATATCCGCCCGAGAGCGCTTGATCCCGGCATTGGTCTACCATAAGGCGGGAGGTGGGCATGGCGTTGGTCTCGGCGGCCGGAATCCTCGAAAGGCTGGAGATTGAACCGGTCAATTCCGGAGCCAGTTATGGCCCGTGGATCGAGCAACCCGCGGGCGGCGAGCTGGATTCGATCAGCCCCAACGACGGCTCCCCGATCGCGCGCGTGCGGATGGCTTCGGGCGAGGATTACGAGCGCGTGGTGAGCGCGGCAATGGACGTCTTCCAGCGCTGGCGCATCTATCCCGCACCGAAGCGCGGCGAGATCGTGCGGCAGATCGGGGAGGAACTGCGGCGCCTCAAGGACGATCTGGGCGCGCTGGTAAGCCTGGAGATGGGCAAGATCCTGGCCGAGGGTCGCGGCGAAGTGCAGGAGATGATTGATATGGCCGACTTCGCCGTGGGCCTCTCGCGCCAGCTTTACGGCGTTACCATGGCCAGCGAGCGCCCACGCCACCGCATGTACGAGCAATGGCACCCGCTGGGACTGGTGGGCGTCATCACCGCCTTCAATTTCCCCGTGGCGGTCTGGGCCTGGAACGCCATGGTCGCTGCGGTCTGCGGCGACTGCGTCATCTGGAAGCCCTCCTCGGAAACTCCGCTGACGGCCATCGCAGTCCAGAAGATCGTCAACCGCGTGCTGGAGCGCAACGGCTGGTTGGGCGTGTTCAACCTGGTCATCGGTCGCGGCAGCGAGATCGGCGAGCGCATGCTGGCGGATCGCCGCATCCCTCTGATCAGCTTCACCGGATCCTGTCCCGCCGGGCGCCGCGTGGCGGAAGTGGTGGGCCGCAGGCTCGGGCGCACGATCCTGGAGCTCGGCGGCAACAACGGCGTGATCGTCATGGAGGACGCCGATCTGGATCTCGCGCTGCGCGCCATTCTCTTCGGCGCGGTAGGCACCGCCGGGCAGCGCTGTACGACCATCCGGCGACTCTTCCTCCAACGCCCCATCGCTGCGCGATTCACCGAGTCGCTCATCGCTGCCTATCGGCAAGTCCGCATCGGACACGCGCTGGATGAGTCCACGCTGATGGGGCCGCTGGTCAACCGGCGCGCGGTCGAGGAAATGATGGAGGGAATCGAGCGCGCCCGGCGCGAGGGCGGCGAGTTGCTTTACGGCGGCCGCCCGCTCGAGCTGCCCGGGGGTTGTTACGTCGAGCCGGCCATCGTCCGGGCACGCCCGGAAATGCCCATCCTACGCGAGGAGCTGTTCGCGCCGGTGCTCTACCTGATCGAATTCGACGAGCTGGAGGAAGCCATTCGCTGGCACAACGACGTGCCGCAAGGCCTTTCCTCGGCCATCTTCACGCGCAACCTGATCGCCGCCGAGACCTTCCTGAGCGCCATGGGCAGCGACTGCGGCATCGCCAACGTCAACATCGGCACCAGCGGGGCCGAGATCGGCGGCGCCTTCGGAGGCGAGAAGGACACCGGGGGCGGGCGCGAGGCCGGCAGCGACGCCTGGAAGGCCTACATGCGCCGCCAGACGGTGACCATCAACTGGTCCTCGGAACTGCCCCTGGCCCAAGGAATTCGTTTCGAGCTGTGAGGCTGCCATGCGAGCTCCGTGCCTGCTGTGCACCGTGCTGGCGCTCGCGTGCGGGGCTGCGGCGCAAGCGGGCTGGCGCGCCGCAGCCTATCTGGGCGGCGCCGTCAATCACGGGAGCTGGCTGCGCGTGGAGCAACCCGCGCGCGGCACGCGATTCGAGCTGCGCGGGGTCTCTTACGAGGGGCGGTCCCTCGAGCCGCCGGTCTATTACGGCTACCGGCTGGGCTACTTCTTCGGCCGGTTCGGGGTGGAAGCCGAATTCGTCCATCAGAAAATTTATGCAAGGGCCGAGCGCGTGGTCGAGGCGCAAGGTACATTGCACGGCGCACCCGTTGCCGGCCGCCTGCCCATGCAACAAATCGTCGAGCAGTTCTCGATCTCCCACGGGCTGAACCTGCTGCTGGCCAACGTGGTCTGGGAACGCCCCATGGGCGCGCGCAGCTTCCTGCAACTGCGCTTCGGCGCGGGTCCTACCATCCCCCACGCGGAAAGCCTCCTGCAAGGGGAAGGACGCCAGGGCTATCAGCTCGGGCGACCCGCCGCGCAGGCTGCTGCCGGCCTCGAGATCCGCCTGTGGCGCGCCCTCCACTTGCTTGGCGAGTACAAGTTCACGCACACTCGCCAGAGAGTGAAGATCGCGGCGGGACATGCCGAAACCCTGGTCCGTAGCCACCATGGCGTCTTCGGAGTGGGCCTGCGCTTCTGAATGCGCTTCTGCAAGGAGAGCGATCCATGCCGCTGAGCTGTGCCTTGGCTTTGCTGCTGGCCG
>JANXAE010000047.1:13017-23061 GCA_025062235.1 Bryobacteraceae bacterium | reverse complement strand
CCCGGCCCTGGCATCGGGCTGCCTTGGGACGAACTTCCTTTTCTTTCAATGAATTGTGGTAGACTGGGAGGGTTGGACAGGCCAGCACTGCACGGGCAAACAAAAAGCGAAGAGCGATCCGCAATCGAGGAACATCCCGATGCCAGAAGCAGAGCACCCCGAAACTGACGGCCCTCGACCCAGCCAATTGCCTCTGAGCCCACCGCCGGGCGGTCAATCGGTCCCCGTCAACATCGAGGACGAGATGCGCCGCTCGTACCTGGATTACGCCATGAGCGTAATCATCGGGCGGGCGCTCCCGGACGTCCGCGACGGTCTGAAGCCCGTACACCGCCGCATCCTCTACGGCATGCACGAGATGGGGCTGACCTACAATCGCCCCACGCGCAAGTGCGCCAAGATCGTCGGCGAGGTCATGGGCAAGTATCACCCGCACGGCGACGTTCCCGTCTACGACGCCCTGGTGCGCATGGCGCAACCCTTCTCGATGCGCTACCCGCTCGTCGAGGGGCAAGGCAATTTCGGCTCGGTGGACGGCGACCCGCCTGCAGCCATGCGGTACACCGAAGCCCGGCTGGCGCGCATCGCCTCGGCCATGCTGGCCGACATTGACAAGGAAACGGTAGACTTCCGTCCCAACTACGACGACAGCGAGCGCGAGCCCGAGGTCCTGCCCGCCCGCATTCCCAACCTGCTGATCAACGGCTCCTCCGGCATCGCCGTCGGGATGGCCACCAACATTCCCCCGCACAACCTGAGGGAGATCGTCCAAGCCGCGATCGCGCTGTTGCAGAATCCAAACCTGCCCGAAGAGAAACTGCTCGAACTGGTGCCCGGGCCCGACTTTCCCACGGGCGGTTTCATCTGCGGGCGCCAAGGCATACGCGACGCTTACCTGACCGGGCGCGGACAGCTCAAGCTGCGCGCCCGCGCCGCCATCGAGCGGATCGGCAAGGACCGCGAAGCCATCGTCGTGACCGAGATCCCCTACCAAGTCCAGAAATCCCGCCTGGTCGAGCAGGTCGCCGCCTTGCTCAACGAGAAAAAGATCGAGGGCATCGCCGACATCCGCGACGAAAGCGATCGCGAGGGGATGCGCATCGTCTTCGAGCTCAAGAAGGGCGAGCAGGCGCAGGTCGTCCTCAACAACCTCTACAAGCACACCCAGATGCAGGTCAACTACGGGGTGATCATGCTCGCCATCGTCAACGGCCAGCCCCGCGAGCTTTCGCTGGGGGAGATGCTGCGCCGCTTCCTGGATCACCGCATCGAGGTGGTGCGGCGCCGCACCGAATTCGAACTTCGCAAGGCGCGCGAGCGCGAGCACATCCTGCTGGGCTTTCAGAAGGCTCTCGACCAGCTCGATCTGGTCATCGAGACCATCCGCGCCAGCTCGACGCCGAAGGAGGCGCGCGAGATCCTGATGGGTCTGGCGCCGCTGCCCGCGCGCGTCATCGAGGAAGTCGTGGTCGCGGGCGATTTCCGCTTCGATTTCTCCGACCGCCAGGCGCAGGCCATCATGGAGTTGCAGTTGCAGCGCCTCACCGGCATGGAACGCCAGAAGATCCTCGAGGAGCTGGCCGAGACCCAGCGCCGGATCGCCGAGTACCTGGAGATCCTCGGTTCAGAGAAGGCCCTGCACAACGTGATCGTCCGGGAGCTGCGCGAGCTCGAGCGCGAGTACGGCGACGAGCGCCGCACCGAAATCGTGGACGACGTGGCGGACATCACGCTCGAGGACCTCATTGCCGACGAGGACATGGTCGTGACCGTCACGCGGCAAGGCTATTTGAAGCGCACTTCGGTTGCGTCGTACCGCCGGCAGGGCCGCGGCGGCCGCGGACGCAGAGGCATGGAAGTCCGCGAGGAGGATTTCATCGAGCACCTGATCGTGGCCTCCACCCACGCCTACCTGCTGGTCTTCACCGACAAGGGCCGCGTCTACTGGCTCAAGGTGTACGAGATCCCGGAGGCCGCCAGCAGCGCGCGCGGCAAGCACATCTCGCACCTGGTCGCCTTGCAGCCGGACGACTCGGTCAAGGCCATCCTGCCCGTGCGCGAATTCGTGCATGACCGCTTCGTGGTCATGGCCACCCGACGCGGCGTCGTCAAGAAGTGCGAGCTGAGCGAGTTCGACAATCCCATCGCGCGCGGCATCATCGCCATCACCCTGGATGAGGGCGACGAACTGATCGCCGCCCGGCTCAGCTCGGGCAACGACGAGATCTTCCTGGGTTCTTACCGCGGCAAAGCCGTCCGCTTCGCGGAGGAGGAGGTGCGCCCCATGGGCCGGCAGGCGCGGGGGGTCACGGGAATGGACCTCGCCGACGACGATCACGTCGTCGGCATGGAGGTGGTCACCGAGGACGCCCTCATCCTGAGCATCTCCGAGCTGGGCTACGGCAAGCGCACGCCGCTCTCGGCTTACCGCAAGACCCGGCGTGGGGCGCAGGGCGTCATCAACATGAAGACCACCGAGCGGAACGGTCCTGTGGCCGCGGTGTTGGCCGTCAGGGAGAACTCCGAGGTGATGGTCGTCACCAAGGAAGGCCAGATCATCCGCCTGGAAGCGGCTCAGATCCGCGAAGCCGGCCGCTCCACCCAGGGCGTCAAGATCGTGCGGTTGGAACCCGGCGATCGCATCGCCGCTGCATCGGTGATCCCCGACGAGGAGTTCGACAACGGAGGCACTGCGCCGGCCGGCGACAATGGCGCGCAGCCGGAGCTGCCGCTCGGCGACGCCGAAACGCCCTTATAATGGCCCTATGGGGAGTTTCGTGGCGCTGGGCCGCCTGGCGGGAGCCGATTCCGAGGTCCTGGAAAGCAAGCAGCAGCGTCTGTTCGAAATCCTGCGCGGGCTGGGCCGCGTCATCGTGGCCTACTCGGGGGGCACCGACTCCGCCTTCCTGGCATGGGCGGCGCACAGAGTGCTCGGCGAGAACATGCTCGCCGTCACCGCAGACTCGCCCTCGCTTCCTGAATCCCACAAACGGGATGCGGAAGAACTGGCGCGCCGGGTGGGCTTCCCCCACCGATACCTGTCCACGCACGAATTCGACGACCCCGACTACGTGCGCAACGATCCCGATCGCTGCTTCCACTGCAAGGATGAGCTGTTCTCGCGCCTGGAGGAGCTCGGCCGCAGCTTGGGCATCCCGCACATCGTCTACGGCGTCAACCTGGACGATCTGGGCGATTATCGCCCCGGTCAGGAAGCGGCGCGGCTGCACGGCGTGAAAGCGCCGCTGGTCGAGGCCGGCCTGAACAAGGCTGAGATCCGCGAGCTTTCGCGCCGCGCCGGTCTGCCGACCTGGGACCGCCCCGCATCGGCGTGCCTGGCCTCGCGCATCCCCTACGGCACCCCGGTCACCGTCGAGACCGTCAAGCGGATCGAGCGCGGCGAGGAGGCGCTGCGTGCGCTGGGCTTCCGCCAGTGCCGCGTGCGCTACCACGGCGACCTGGTTCGCCTGGAGCTCGCCCCCGACGAGCTGCCGCGCGCGCTCACGCCGGAGATGGCGCGGCGCTTCGTAGAGATCTTCAAGTCCCTGGGGTTCCTTTACGTGACCCTAGATCTCGAGGGCTATCGGCAGGGCTCGCTCAACGAAGGCCTCGTGCGCCGCAAGGCGGGCGCTTGATGCGGCTCAGCGCGGGCGGCCGATGAACTGCAGATTGTCCAGCACGCTCAGCAAGCCCGGAACCAGCGTGATCACGAACAGGACCGGCAGGATGAAGAAGACGATCGGGAAGAGCATCTTGACGCCGGCGCGTCCCACCGCCGCCTCGGCCCGCAGCCGCCTCCGCGTGCGGAGCGCGTCCGCGTAGACCTTCAGGGCCTGTGCCAGGCTGGTGCCGAAACGCTCGCTCTGTACGATCATCGCCGCCAGCGACTTGATATCCTCCACGCCGGTCCGCCGCACCAGTTGCTGAAAGGCCCTGCTGCGTTCCTGGCCCGCCTTGACCTGCATGACCACGGTCAAGAATTCGTTCGCCAGCTCCGGATAAATGAATTGCATCTCCTCGCCCACGCGCAGCATGGCCTGATCCAGGGCCAGACCCGTTCCCAGCACAACCCCCAGCATGTCCACCATGTCGGGCAGGGCCTCCTGCAACTTGCGGCGGTAGCGGCGCACCAGGTAATGCAGGAACTGCTGAGGCAGCAGCCAGCCCAGGATGGCGCCGGCCACCATCCCCGTCAACCAGGTGATCCCCGTGTTGTTGCGTTGCACCCAGGCCATGCCGGCCAGAGCCGCCGCAAAGAACAGCAGGTGTCCGGCGGTGTAAACGGCCAGCGCTTCCCTGCGCCGGATTCCGGCCTGGTTGAGCTCGCGCTCGCTGCGCCGCAGCCAGTCGTCGCCTCCCGGAACCAGGCTGATCAGATAAAGAAAGAAATTCGCCAGGCCCCCGCCCGCCCTGCGCCGGGGAGCGCGAGAGGGGTTGACCATGGCCTGCATTTGCAGCTCTTCCAGCCGGTCGCGCAGGGGATCCTCGCGGGTGCGCGCAAGCATCAACGCGGACCACAATAGTGCCGCAACCGTGAGGAACACGAGCACGAAGAACAGCGCGAGCATGGCTCAATAGCGGACGTTGGCGATGCGGCGGATGATCAGGATCCCCACCACTTCCGAAATGACCGCGTAGGTGAGGAACTTGCTGCCCACCGGATGCGTGAACAGCAGCCGCAGGTAATCGGGCTTCACGAACCAGATGCCCAGCGCCGCGATCAGCGGCAAGGCGCACAGCAGGCCCGCCGAGAAGCGCTGCTGCGCCGTGTGGGCTTTCATCTTGGCAGCCAGCGCGAGCCGCTCGCGCATCAGCACGGAGAGGTTGTCCAGCACCCCGATCAGATTGGCGCCGGTCTGACGCTGCAAGATCAGGCCGGTGATGAAGAATTTCAGGTCCATCAGCGGGACGCGGCGCCCCAAATTGTGCAGCGCGGTTTCCAGCGGCGCACCCAGGGCAAGCTCTTCCATCACCTTGCGGAACTCCGCCCGCACCGGGTCCAGGGTTTCCGCCGCAAGGGTCTCCAGCCCCGCGTGAATGTTGTGGCCCGCCTTCATCGAGCGGTTGAACAAATCAATGGCGTCGGGCAGTGCCTCCTCGAACTTGCGCAGGCGCTGGCGACGCGCACGAAGGACGTACAGGATGGGCAGCGACCCGGCGGCGCCGGCCAGCAACAGCCGCAACAGGGCAAGACGGAACCCCATTGCACCCAGCAACGCGAAGCTCACCACCGCCAGGGCGAGCGAGGCGACCATCACCTCGGCGGCACGGTAGCGCAAGTTGGCCTGGTCAATCAGTTCTTGGAGGCCGCTCAAGCCGCCGACCCGACCCAGCCAGTTCGCCAGCGCCTGCCCGCCGCCCCGCTCGCGCACGATCAGATCGGCAGGCGCGCGCGAGCGGCCACCCGCCTGCAAACGCACCTCGCGCAGGCGGGCCGCCAGCATCCGGCCCGAGCGCTGTCCCGGCAATGTCCAAGCCAAGTACCCGGCCGCCAGCAAGCAGCCGGCGAAGATCAGGAAGCTGACCAGGAAGAAGCCTACCGGGCTCACCGATCCCTGACCTCGTGGACCTCCTCAAAGATCGAGGACGCAAGATGAATGCCGTAGGTCTTCAGCCGCTCCAGGCACGCCGGTCGGTAGCCCGTGGCGCGAAAGCGCCCCACCACGCGGCCCCGCCGGCTGATCCCTTCGCGCTCGAAGAGGAAAACGTCCTCGATCTGGATCATCTCGCCTGCCATGCCCAGGACCTCGCTGATGGAGGCCACCTTGCGCGTGCCGTCGGTCAGCCGCACCGTGTGCACCACCAGGTGGATGGCAGAGGCCAGCATCTGCCGGATGACGCGATCCGGGATGTGCTCGCTGGCCATCATGACCATGGTTTCCAGACGCCCGAAGGCGTCGCGCGGCGAATTGGCGTGCACCGAGGTCATCGAGCCCTCGTGGCCGGTATTCATGGCCTGCAACATGTCCAGGGCCTCGGGGCCGCGGCACTCCCCGATGACGATGCGATCCGGACGCATGCGCAGGGAGTTGATCACGAGATCACGCTGGGTGACGGCGCCCACGCCCTCGATGTTGACCGGGCGCGTCTCCAGGCGTACCACATGCGGCTGCTGGAGCTGCAACTCGGCCGTGTCCTCGATGGTGATGACACGCTCGTCCTCGGGGATGAAGCGGGAGAGCATGTTGAGCATCGTGGTCTTGCCGGATCCGGACCCGCCCGAGACCACGATGTTCATGCGCGCCTCCACGCAGGCGCTCAGAAAGTCCAGCATGCCCGTGGTCAACGTCTCGTTGCGCAGCAGATCCTCCGTGGAGAGCAGCTTCTTGCCGAAGCGGCGGATGGCCAGCACCGGGCCGATCAGCGAGATGGGCGGGATCACGGCGCAGACCCGCGAGCCGTCCTCCAGGCGCGCATCCACGATGGGCGAGGAGTCGTCTATGCGCCGCCCGATGTTGGAGACGATGCGGTCAATGATCATGCGCACGTGCGCGGTGTCCTTGAAACGCACGTTGGTCTCGATCAGCCGCCCGTTGCGTTCGATATAGACATTGTCGAAGCCGTTGACCAGGATGTCGCTCACCGACGGGTCCTTGAGCAGCGGCTCGAGCGGGCCCAGCCCGAAGACCTCGTCGAGAACCTCCTCGATCAGCCTTTCGCGTTCGGCCACGGTAAGCGGCACGGCCTCCTCGGCGACCAGCTTTTCGACCACCAAGCCGATCTGGTCGCGCATGCCCTCCCGGTTGAGCGCGCGCAGCTGTTCAGGCGTGAGCGAATTCAGAAGCTTGCCGTGGATCTGGCTCTTGATTTCGAACCAGCGCTCGGTGCCGGTCACAGGCCGGCTGAGAGTGCGCGTGGCCATGGCTCAAGCCCCTCTGCCTAACCCGCCTTCGCCAGCGCCGCCCGGGCCCCGGTGGCCTTCTCCACAAAACCGCGGAAGGCCCGCTCCAGGTCGCCCGCCGTCTTGGGGTCGGCAACGAAGGGTCGCGCCCGGTTGATCGAGGCCAGCACGGCAGGCGAACCGGGTATGCCGTAGAAGACGGGCTGGTTCAGCGTCTGCTGGACCTGCTCCAGTGTAGCACGGCTCGCCTCCGGCCGTTTGCTGTACTGGTTGATGACGACCTTGATCTGGTCCTGCGTGAAACCCATGCGCATCAGATAGCCAAGGTAGCGCTGGGCGTTGCGAATCGCCGGGAACTCCTGGGTGATGACGAGGAAGATCAAGTTGGAAACCTGCAGCGCGCCCATGACGACGTCATCGGAGATCCAGCGGCCGGCGTCGATCACGATGGCTTCGTATTTCTCCACCAGGAAGGCCGAGAACTCGCGGAACATGGGCTCGGTGAAGTAGCCGCGATGCTCGAAGCTGTCGGCGGGGCTCACCACGAACATGCCCAGCGGATCGCGGGTGACCAGGCCCTCGAACAGGGCCTGATCCATGCGGCTCAGGTTGTCGGCGATTTCGAGCAGCGTGTTCTGCGGCTGAGCCCCGAGCTGCATGGCCACGTCGTTGCCCACCCAGTCCAGGTCAATCAGCACGGTATGCTGACCCCGCTGCGACAGCGCAGCGGCGAAGTTCACCGCCAGCGTCGTCGTTCCCACACCACCCTTGACGCCCAGGAAGCTGTAGATCTTGCCCAGGCGGCTCGTGCCCGCCGCCGCGCGCCGCGGGGCGCGCTCCAGGCGGCTCATGGCCTCGCGGAACTCCAGTCGCTTGATGGGCTGGTGCAGGAAATCGTTGGCGCCCGCGCGCACGGCGGCGATGACCGATTCTCCGTCCGCCTGGTAGCTGGAGGCGATCACGTAAAGATCGGGCGCGGCCTGCTTGGTCCGCTCGAGCGCCCTCAACGCCGTCTCCGTTTCCCCGGCCAGGTCGATCACCAGGGCCGCCTCCGGGTGCCTTTCCAGATCCTGAAGCACGCGGATGTAAAGGTTGGGCGTGATCTCGGGATACTCGCCCACGATCCGCGCGTTGGCAATGTTGAGCAGGTTTTCGCGCACCATTTCGCGAAAATGCTCGTCGTGGGATGCAACCAGCAAAGCGATGGGCATGGGCTCAGTTTCTCCTCGCCTTCAAGGCGTGCATGAGACCTCCTGCTCGCCCGCCACGCAGCCCGCGCTCTCCATGGGAAGCGTCATGCGGAAGTCCGGCAGCGGGATGGGCGGCAAGCCGAGCAGACCGGTCAGCCGGCGAAACTCGTAATTGCGCACCCGCACCGTGACCACGTCGGGAACACAGGCGGTGGAGCACTCTCCGCCCTCGCAACGGAACTCCGACAGGGCTCCGGTCACGGGATCGCGCGCGTAGTACTCGACGACGATTTCCGCCGGCCCGCTCTGGAACTGCTCGCGATCGATCATGGGCGGCACGCGGCTTCGCATGTAATTGAGCACGTTCTCGGCGCCCGACTGCCAGCAGTGCGTCGCCGCGTACTGGGCGCCGTCGCGCGTGAACTCCACCACGCTGTGCCACACCCAAAGCAACTCGGCCGAGAGCAGGATCAGCAGGGTGAGCGGCAGCAGTACGCCCCCGTAGATCAGGGCGAATTCCACCGTGCTTTGGCCAGTGCGCCGCCGCATCACAAGCCTCCGAAGGCAACGCGCACCTGCGGCCGGAGCAGGATCGGGCTGAGGCTGAGATAGGGGATGCGCAACTGGAACGGGTAACCATCGGGCAGCGTGACCACGATATAATCCGGCGCCAGGCCGCCGTTGGTCGTGTCGCATCCCGGCACCCCGCAATGGCATTCCTCCAGCTGGCCCCTGTCCGCATCGTAACGCTCGATCCGGATCTGCACCCGGTCGGGAGTGAGCTCCCGGATCAGCGGCTCCCCGCTGCCGTCCTCGGTTCCCGTCAGCACGAAGTTCTTCACCGCCTGGAGACGCGGGTCCTCCTCGTCGCAGAAATTCGCTCCCTGCACCGTGCCCGCCTGCCGCGCCAGCGTGTAGAGTGCCTTGTAGATGCTGTAGTACGTGTAGGTCAGACGCCCGAGCTCGATCGTTCCCATCAACAGCAACAACAGCAGCGGCAGGAACAGGATGGTTTCCACCGTCGTGCTGCCGCGCCGCGTCATTGATGCAGGACCGCCTTTCCCGGCCCGGCCGTCGCCTGGCAGGCGGGCAACTGCCCGGTAGGATCGCTGAACCAGCCTTGGCGCAGAGGCACCGGGTAGCCGATATAGAGCGCGGCAAAGCGCCCGTAGCGATCCGAGGGGTTGATCGTCAGCTCGTTCGGGTTTGGCTCCACCAGGAACTGCCGGAAGCCGAGCACTTGGATTTCGCTGGTGCTCCCGCTCGGGTCCACCACCGCGACCGTGATCACCCGGCGCCCGTTGCCCTCATAAGCGGCGTAATCCTCGAGGTCGCTCAGGTCGGTATCCGGCGCGTAGACCCCAGCCAGCGATGCGATCTCGGGGACGCCCTCGCAGGCCGCGGGCGTTTCCGAGGAAAAGCGCGTGGCCAGCCCGCATAGGAACGCGGTCACCTGCGAGACGACCGGCTGGTTGCAGGGGCGCGGGGCGGCGTTGGTCCAGACCTGTTTCTGCTGATAGATCGAAAGGCAGGAGAGCGCAATGTCCGTCGAGGGCAGCAGCCCCTGCGCCCCGATGCGGTACAGCTGCGTGTGCTCGTCGGCCAGCGTCTCAGCCGATGCGTTGTAGTGATCGAGCAGGACGTAGGAAAGCACCTGCGCCGCCGAGCCCAGGCCCGTCGGGCTGGGCGTGCCGGTGCACGAGTAGGCGAAGGTGTACCTGGTGTTGGGGGTGAATCCGAAATGGACCGTGTCGTTCGCGTCGAGGGCCGCAACCGCGATGGGCTCGATGCCGCAAGCCGTGCACAGCGGCGCACTGAGGCCCGCGACGGCCTGGGCGCGAACCAGCGTTTTGCGCTCGGCGCCCAGCGACAGCAGACCCCAGAAGACCAGCGGGGCCTCGGCACTCACGGTCACGCGCACGTAGCGCGCTTCCGTGCCTGCCGCCTGGGCGGCAGCATCGTCCCCCGACGCCGCGGCCTCCAGCGTCGCGAAATACGCCGGCTGCGGCACTT
>JANXAE010000047.1:0-13007 GCA_025062235.1 Bryobacteraceae bacterium | reverse complement strand
CAGCAAGCCCGTACTCTGACCGAGCTGCAACAGGCCGAAGTTGTACCGATTGCCCAGCCCGGTGCCCTGGTCCAGCGTCAGCAGCGCCATTTCCGTGGCGCGGTTGAGTCCCTCGTCGGTTCCGTTCAACTGTTGCGCCGCCGCCAGGGCCATGGCGTTCGCCGCCGTCTTCAACTCCCCGCGGATCAGGTACAGCCGTCCCAGGTCCACGCCGAAGCCGATGAGGGCGAATATCACCGGGACCAGCAGGACCAGCATCTGCACACTGGTCGTACCGCGCTCCGTGGTGGGGCGTCCCTGCGGCCTACCTGGGCTCCTGATGACCACGCGGACCTACGAACTCCGGTTGACGCTTCCTCTGCCTGTCCTCGCGCCGCACCTTCTCTTCGGCCGCCGGCGGCAGGAAAGGTTCCAGCGTTTCCGGCAAGGCCGCCTTCTCTTCCGGGCTCAGCGCCCGCACGAAACGCGGCGTGATGACGACCAACAGTTCGTTGGCGGTCTTGCGCGTCGAGCGGCTGCGGAACAGGTGGCCGATGATGGGGATGTCCCCGATTCCGGGGATCTTGCTCAAGACCTGCTCGACGCGGTTATCGAGCAGGCCGGCGATGGCGAAGCTCTCGCCGTCCTTCAGCACCACTTCGGTCTCCGCCTTGCGCGTGGAAACCGCCGGGATCAGGAAACCCTGCAAGGTGACGGCGTTGGCGAAGTCGAGCGAGCTGACCTCGGGCGCAACGCGCAGCCGGATGGCGCCGGAATCCGTGAGCGTGGGCGTGAATTTGAGTTGCACGCCGAAATCCTTGAATTGCACGGTGATGACCGGCGCGATGGCCCCTCCGGTGGGCGTGGTCGTGATCACCGGGAAGGGGAACTGCCCACCCGCCAGGAAGCTGGCCTCCTTGCCTTCCACCGTGATCAGGTTGGGTTCGGCCAGGATCTGGAGCAGGTTGCGCGACTGCAAGGCCCGGATCGTGGCCCCGATGTTCAGATCGGGGCGGAAGATGAAGAGGTTGAGCAGATCCGAAAAGCTGATCGTGGTGTTCTCGAACTGCTGGTCCTGGAACTGGAACTGGCTGAAGCGCGGTTGGGCGAACTGCTGCGTGCTCAGCGAGCCCAGCGTCTTTTCGTTGCGGCTGAAGTAGTTGAACCCGAGTTCGCTCAAGGCCACGCGGTCCACGCTGGCGAACTTCACCTGGAGCAGGATCTGGCGGGGATCGGGAGCGGGCGGCAGCTTGATGAGGTTCTCGACGGTGCGCGCGTAGGTCGAAGCCAGCGCCACTGCGCGCTTGACCTGCTCCTCGCTGCGCGCCGTGCCCGTCAGCACCATCTTTTCCGGGGTTCCGTCCGCGCGGATCTCCGCTTCCGGCAGCCGTTCCTGGAGCTCCCGCCGCAGGCTGTCCAGAAACGTCGTGTCCTGCACGACCTGGACGTTGTACTGAACCGGCTCGGAGTTCACCTCCCAGATCACCACCGTGGTGTGACCCGGGGCCTTGGCGTTGATCATGATCTCGCTGGGAGAGACGACGACGGCATCGGCGATCTTGGGCTCGGCCACCGCCACCCTAGCCACCTGGGAGCCGAAACGGAGCAGTCGTCCGCGGCCGGCCACGAGCGTCAGCTCGTGCTCGGCGGCCACTGGCCGTGTCGGGGTCTGGGCGCCCGCAACAAGCCAGACCGACAGAACAGAAAGGCAAAGAAATGTTCGATCAGGGCTCATGGAAAGATTTCCTGCACGTGCTTGTCCCCGCGATAGACGTCCACCACGTGTCTGGGCTTGGGCGGTTCCGGCTTGGGTTGCGGCTTCGGCTCCCCCGTCAGTCGCCTCCAAGCTTCCTCGTCGCGGAGGTCCGCCGAGCGGTCCGGCGTGGGCGGAAGTCCGCGCCGCGCCCGCGCGGTGCGCGCAAAGATCATGGGATCCAACGCCTCGAAGGTAACCGGCCCCCCGTTGGGCAATCGCGAGCGGTCCAGCGGGTTGCGCAACGCCAGACTGATGCGCCCCTGGTTCTTGGCCAGCTCGAGCTTGCGGGCGTCCTCCGGCGTCACCAGCAGCGTGGCCGTCGTGTTGCGCGGCCCGCGTGGATCCACCTGTCCGGCGGTCTGCCCGGGCGCGGTGCTGCGCCCGATGCTGAGAACTTCGACGTCCTGCAGAATCGTCACGGTCGAGGCTTCCGCCAGCGAGCCTGAGCGCGTGAACAGCACATCCACGCGGGACCGCGGCTGGATGAGGCCCGCCGCCCCGCTGGTCTCGGTGATGGCCACGGCGACAGCCCTCATGCCGGGCTCGATCATGGCGGGGATGCCTTCCGGACCGGCGAGGCTGGCCAGTTTCGCGCTGGTCAGGATCTCGTTGGCGCTGATCGGATAGAGGACCGCCCGGTCCAGAGCCGTCTTCGCATCGAGCAACGCGCCCTTGGGCAGCGCGGCCTGCGCCATGCGCACCATCTTGAGATCCGCCTTCCGGATCCGCGTGCCGGGCGCCAGATCGCGCGCAGCAGCCACGGCCAGCACTTGCGCCTCCTCCCTGGGCGCCGTGGTTCGCGCCCACAGGAACCAGGTCAGCGCCGCTGCCGCCAGCAATGCCACGCCGAAGATGAGGACGATCTTTTGCCGCTCCATTCGAGACCTTCCGCCGGGAGGCGGGCCCGCACCCGCACTTCCGCGTTACTTATTAAACACCAAAAGATTGCGCCGGTTGTTTCAGGCCGGTTCATGGTCTTTCCAGCAGCACCGCCGCCCGGTCCTCGGCGAGCCTTCTCCAGCCGGCCGCCTGGAGGGCAGCGGCCAGCGAGGAATCGGGCGGCAAGAGGGCATGCGTGAAGCCGTACGCCTCTATGGTCTGGGGCCAGCCAGGCCGGACCGCCATCAAGCGTCCGTAGCGCTTGAGGAATTCGGCGCCGTAAAAGTCGCTGCGGCCGTCGAAGAAAACCTTCCGCCGCCCCGCAAAGCGATAAATCAGAAACCCGCCGAACTTGTCCGTGCTGAGCAGCTTCGCATCCGCCGGCAGTCGCTGCACGGCCTCTGCGGCATGCAGCGGGAACTGGTCGGGCGGAAATCCGGTCCGCGCTCGCACCGACGGCTGCATGAGCCAAAGCCAGGCCGCCAGCGGCACGATCGTCGCCCACAACGCTCCGTGATGCCAGCGATCCAAGGCCCGCAACCGTGCGGAGTATTCCAGCAGGCGGCGCAGGCGCCGACGCACCCCCTCCCTGAGGCCATCGCTGACCGCGGCGCGACGCAAGGCCGCCGTGATGGCCCCATTCGCCAGGGGGAGCCCCACCAGCGCCACCAGCGGCAGCAGGCGCGCTACCCGCAACGATCCGGCTACCAGCAACACCAGTGCCAGGAAGTGCGACGGTCTGCCCCCGGCCAGCGCAGCGGCTGCGCCCAGTCCAGCCAGACCGACAGCCAGCAGAATCTGCCCCGCACCCTCGGCATGGAAGTTGAAAGTCTGGAACTCCCCGATGCGCGCCAGCAGCTCGCGATCCGCCAGGTACCGTGCAACGTGCCAATGCAATCGCCAGCCGTAAGGATTCAGCAGGGTTCCGGCCAGCGAGGCCGCGGCTGCCCACGCCAGCCACCTTGCACGCGCGGTGGAATCGCTGGGCGCCTCCCGCCACAGCCGCGGCGCCACCCAGTGGCCGGCGGCGTAGATGGCAGCGATCAGCGGACCGAGAAAAAAGCTTGCGTGCAGGTTGGCCCACAGGGCGGAAGCGGCCGCGACCAGCGCCGCCTCCCGCAAGCGGAAACGCGTGCCTGCGCGCTCGCAACGCCACACGGCAAGCAGGGTGAAGATCCAGCCGAAAACGTGCGGGCGCGCCAGCCAATGCAAGTTCGCCGTGGAGAGCATGGGAGGTGCCATCGCGCAGGCTAGCAGGAAGTCCCCTCCCACCTGCCAGTGCAGCCGGAACCACAGCCACACCGAAGCGCCGATCGCCACGGCGTACAACCATGCGATCCCGCTCAGCCCCGTCAAGCGGTGGATCCCGCCCATCAGCAGGTCCGCACCCCACTCCCATGCCACCCAGGGCGCGCCGGAGCGCGAAAACGAATAGGGATCGGCACGAGGCAGGCGACCGTGGCTGACGATCCACTCGCCCGTGCGGATGTGCCACCCCGTGTCAGCGTCACGGAACAGACGGCGCGGACCATCCCACAGCAGCAGACAGTAGCCGAGCGTCACCAGCGCCCCGACCAGGGCCACGTCCGGGATCAGCCACGCGCGCGGACCGCGCATGCCTCACCCCCGTGGCGCCGGCCAAAGGCGCGCCTGCGGCGGCCGCTCACTGCTGTGTCGCGCCGATGCTGGAAAGATCCTGCGTAATGCTGGAATACAGGCTCGCCACGCCTTGCGAAAGCGTATTGACGGTCGTGATCAAAGCCAGTCCCACCGCCGCCACGATCAAGGCGTATTCGACCAGGTCCTGTCCCTGTTCGCCTCGCAGCAATTCACGCCACATGATGTTTACCCCTTTCTCGCGCGTGTCGGCCGGAGTCGCGCCCGGCGACCCCCATCACCGCTGCGGGCGCTCTCCCGACTCTTCAAATCCTGCCAACTTCCTCCAAACCGCCGACCAGAAGCGCCCCCACGAGCTCCGGGGCGCCTGTCGGAGAGACACAGCGGCATGCTGGCCGTCGAGCTGGGCAAGCAGTCGCAGGTTGGCCAGCGCCGCAGGATGATTCCGATTATACGCCAGCGCGCTTTCCAGCTCCTTGCGCGCCTCTCGATAACGTCCCTGCTCGATGAGCGCGCAGGCGAGATTGTTGTGAGCGGTGGCCGGGTCGCCAGCCCTCCGGAAAGCCTCGAACGCCCCGGAGCCGGTGGCCGCCAGCACGAGACCCAGGTTGTTCCGCGCCGCCCTCGAGTCGGGATTGAGCTCCAATGCCCGCTCGAGCGCCTTGCGCGCCTCTTGATGCTTGCCCTGCTTGAGCAGGTTGTAGCCGAGGTTGTTGTAAAGGTCATCGCGCTCGGGCGCCATGGCGACGGCCGCACGGTGCGCCGCCTCGCCAGCCTGCCACTGCCCGAGTTCATCGCGCAGGATGCCCAGCCACGCCGGGACGTTGGCGGAGGCCCGGGGATGCATCCGGAAGAACGCCTCCAAAAGCTCGGCCGCTTCCGCTGTCAAGCCCATGGCACGGAGAGCGCGCGCCTGCTCGATTTGTGCATCAGCCAAATCCGGGAAGCGCTCGGCAGCGAGCCGCGCGTGTTCCAGCGCCAGATCCGGGAAACCCAATTCCCGGTACCGCTTCGCCAGCTGGAGCCGGACCTGGGGGTTGGCAGGATCCGCCGCCAGTTGGCGGCGCAAGGCGCCCAGCGTGAAATCGCCCTCGCCCGCGTCCAGCGCGTTCACGATGTGGCGGTTGAGGGTCGAGTAGACTGCCGGCGCGGCGGGCGCGGGCGCACGGCCCGCAGGCCGGATGCGCTGCGAACACCCCACCAAAGCCAGCCAGCACGCCAGGGCCGGAATCACCTGCCTCATACCGCCTTCTCGAACTCCAACTGGTCGCCCACCGCTGTGCCGGTGGCGGCTAACGTCCCGGCGGGCAACTCGAGAACCGAGTGGGCCCACAGGCAAACCGCAATCCGGCCCGGCGGCATCCGCTCCTTGAGCTTGAGGACCTTCTTTGTCCGGCTCAGAAAGAGCACGTCAATCGGGAACTTCATTCCGATCGTGTGGATCGCCTCGCACGGGGTGATCCACAGCGCCTCGCCCGGGTACAGACACTCCCTGTTGAGCAGGCCGATTCGCCGCTTCCTGCTGGTATCGGCGACCTCGGCCTCCCTCGCCAGTACTGCGTCCCTGGTGACGTTCCGGATGCGAAGCTTCAGCCAACTCCTTATAACACAGCTCGAACGGGCCTGTTGCGGGCCCTCGGTCATCGGATCGTGCCGGCGGTCGCGGCGGAGGTGGGGCGCAACCCGGGGCTGCCGCAGGGGTTTAGCAGTTAGGCTGCCCCGCTGGCGGCAGGGAAGCATTTCGTTTATGCTGGGTAACGCGACATGAAAGGCAGAGGGTTCAGGCTCGCTTGCGCAACCGCGTGGCTTGCCGGAGGCGCCGCCTTGCTGGCACAGACCACCGGGGCCACCTTCGGCGAGGTCATCTCGCTGGGCGGAACGCCGTCGGACATCGTGCTGGACGAGGCCCGCCAGCGGCTGTACCTGGTCAACATGAACGCCGGCCGGGTGGACATCTACAGCTACAAGGATAAGGCGCTGATCGGCTCCATCCGCGTAGGCGCCTCGCCAATGGCGGCAGCCATGTCGCCCGACAAGGCTTTCCTCTATGTGTCCAACAACGAGGCCGCCAGCCTCAGCGTGATTGACCTCGGATCGTCCAGCGTCGTGCAAACCGTCGCCTTGCCGGCGCGGCCCGAAGGAGTGGCCGTGGGCGCCGACGGCCGTGTGCTGATCAGCACCCAGGGCACCGGCGTAGGCAACCTGCAAAACACTCTCCTGATCTACGACCGCACGCAGGCCGTCTCGCAACAGGTGATGGCTGTGCAATATGCGCCGCCTCCGCCCACGCCTTCCCCGTTGCCCGCAGTGACGCTGGCCCGGCCGATCTCTCCCATCCGCACGCGCCTCATTGCGACCCCGGACGGCCAGTACATCGTCGGACTCACCAATTACACCGCCTCGGCGATGATGCTGTTCGTCTACGAGGTCTCGAGCGGCACCATCCTGCGCAGCCGTGCCGTCTCCGGGCAGTCCAGCGTGCTGTCCATGGCCCCGGACGGATCCCGCTTCATGGCCGGCTTCACCATGTACAGGACCTCCAACCTCAACGTGGTGGCGCAACAGAGCACGGCCAACTCGCCGTTCCCCTTCCCCGCCGCTTCCTTCAACGTCCAACAGAACATCGGCGGCAGCGCCTTCTCCCCAGATGGCAGCACGCTGTACAGCGCCTTCAACGTGGCGGCCACCAGCCTGCCCACGCCGCGCCCGCAGTCCTCCATCCTCATGATTTCCGACGCCACCAACCTGGCGATCCGGCTGGGGATCAAGCTGCCCGAGAGCATCGTAGCGCGCATGGTGATCACTTCCGACGGCGAGCACGCCTGGGGCCTGTCGGAATCAGGCATGATCTACCTGCCTTTGGGCAAGCTCTACGACCACCCGATCCTCCAGCCGGAGAGCACGCAGGTCTTCATGGCCTCGGACCTCTGCAACCAAGGCATCGTCCGAGGGTCGGTGCGGGTCGTCAACCTGGGCAAGGGAAAGCTGACCTTCTCGGTGCCGCCTCTCGGCAACGCCTTGGTGGCTGAGGTTTCCAGCGGTGTTGCGCCCGCCACCATCACCTTCACCATGGAGCCGGGCCGCTTCAACGTCAATCGCCAGCCCGGAACGAATCTTTACGCAGGCAACAGCGGCAGCGCAGTGAACGTCAACTTGGTCTCGCCCGAGGCGATCAATATTCCCAATACCATCCGCGTGTACATGAACTATCGCCAGGCGGACCAGCGCGGCGTGATCTTCCCGGTGCCCTCGACACTTTACGGGGACCAGGGGCTTCAGGACCTGGTGCTGGACGAGGCGCGCGGCCTGCTCTATGCCACCAACATGGGTTACAACCGCATCGAGGTCTTTGACCTGAAGAAGCAGAAGTTCCTCGCCCCTATCAAGGTGGGCCAGCTCCCGCGCCAGATGGCCATGTCGCTCGACGGCAGCCTGCTGTACGTGGGCAACACGGGCGGCGAATCGGTCAGCATCGTGGACCTGGAGGAGCGAAGGGTCGTCGGCGAGATCCAGTTCCCACCGGTGCCGCGGAACGCCAGCGCCGCCGTCATTTATCCGCGCACCCTGGCCATGGGTCTTTCCGGCCTGCAAATCACGATGTCGAACGGCACTTTGTGGAAGGTCGTGGGCGATCAGGCTGTGCCCCGCCCGGCCAACACCAATATCTTCCCGACCAACACGGTTTCATCGCCGCAAGAGATGATCGCCACGCCACGCGGCGAATACATCGTGTTGCTGGGCGGCAACGGCACGGCCTACCTCTACGACGCGCTGGTGGACAATTACACGGTCTCGCGGCAGATTTACACTCCGGGCCAGACCATCATCAGCTACTACGGCGTGCTGGGCGCGGCGCCGCGCGGCGCCGCCAAACGGGGCCACGGGCGCATAATGAGCCCCGGGATCGCACTGTTCGGCGGCGCCCCGCGGCCGGGCGGGGTGGCGGCCCCCCTGCCCCCCACCCCCGGGGGCCAGCCCACCCAGACCGTGGTCAGCGCGGGACAACGGCACGTGGCCGCGGTCGCTCCCCTGGATGAGCGCTCCTTCGTGCGGCTCACCACCGCCGTGCGACAGAGCGTGACGGCCCCCACCAGCGACGACGTGCGTCCCGTCATCGAGCAGGTGGACATCGCCACAGGAGTCGAGACCGTCGCCGCCATCGCCGCCGAGCAGCCCACTACCAGCGCCTTCGGCCAGGCGCGCATCAACGTCTCGCCCCGTCGCATGGTGGTGGACTCCAAGGGGAACATCTACGCCATCACGCTTTCCGGGCTCAGCTTCATTCCGCTGACGCCTCCCGGCGCGGCCCGGCCCACCATTCGCGGGGGCGCGCGCGGCGTGCTGAACGCGACCGACGGCACCCCCAACCTGACCCCGGGAGCCTTCGTGACCGTGCTGGGTTCGAACCTCGCGCTGCCGGCCACCGCCGAGCAGATTCCTCCTCCCAGCGTGCTTGGAGGCTCCTGCGTCACCTTCAGCGACGTGCCCTTGCGCCTGCTGCAGGCCTCGCCCGAACAGATCACCGGCCAGTTGCCCGAAGACCTCCGCCCCGGCATTTACGTCGTTCAGGTCCGATCGCTCGCCACGGCGCAGGTCAGCGATCCGGTCGTGGTGACGGTGCAGCGGCCGCCGGTCGCTCAATAAAGGCAGCCCGCGTGCGTCGCCGTCCCGAGGAGTTCGCCGACCGCGAGCTGGTGCTCCTCTATATCGCCAAGCGCCTGAGCGAGGCCCGGGAGCTCGAAGCCGTTCTGACCGCGGCCGGCTTGGACTACGTGGTGGTAGCGGACCGCTACTTGGGCGGCGTCATCCTCCGCCGCGAGCGGGTGGGAGCCTTCTTTTATGTGCTCCCCGAAAGCGAAAGCGCCGCCCGGGAGGCCATGCAGCGGCACGGATTCCGGCCCTTCAGCGATCCCTTCGCACCGGCTTGAGCGACCAGCCCCTGCGCAACGGATAGCCGCTCCAGCTCCCGGCGCCGCCAAGGGCTGGCCCGCCCGAAGCCGACCCGACGAGCATCCTTCGGCATCTCAGCCCCTGCCCTCGACGGCCGGCGCGACCGAGTGCGCTACTGCGTGATGATCCGGGCGCCGCGATGGTAGCTGAAGTAGTGGAAGGCCCACTGGATCAGAACCAACACGCGGTTCTGGAAACCGATCAAATAGGCCAGGTGTACGAACAGCCACAGCAGCCAGGCCAGCCGGCCCTTGACGCGCAGCCGCCCGAAGCAGCCTACGGCGTGCTCCCGCCCGATGGTCGCCAGCATGCCTCTGTCGCGAAAGCGGAACGGGCGCACGCAGCGGTTCTGCAACCGCGATGCGATCACATGCGCCACGTAGCGGCCTTGCTGCATCGCCACGGGTGCCAGAGCGGGCAAAGCGCCGCCACGCCCGTCGGGGCAGCGGGCCAGATCCCCGATCACGAAGATCTCGGGGTATCCCGGGAGACTGCAATCCGGCTCCACAACGACGCGGCCCGCACGATCCAGCGGTGCCCCGGTTCTTTCGTGCAGCACGCGCGCCAGCGGATGAGCTTCGACGCCCGCCGCCCAGATGACGGTGCGAGCGCACAGCCGCTCGCGGCGACCGTTGCGCTCCAGCTCGACGCCCTCCTCGTCAATCTCCGCGACGCGCACGCCCGTGAGCGGCCTCACACCCAGGCGGATCAGCGAAAGCTCCGCCGCCTCGGAGAGATCTTCCGGGAACGACGGCAGCACGCGCGGGGCGAGCTCGACCAAAAAAATGCGCGCCTCCTCGGGCCGGATGGACCGAAAGTCCCCGCGCAAGGTATCGCGGGCGATTTCACCCAGCGCGCCGGCCAGCTCGACTCCCGTCGGTCCTCCGCCGACTACGACAAAGCTCATCCACGCGCGGCGCCTCTGCGGGTCGCTTTCCCTTTCGGCTTCCTCGAAGGCGCGCAGGAGGCGGTTGCGGATTTCGAGCGCCTCCTCGACGCTCTTCAAACCGGGAGCATGCCTGCGCCAGGCTTCGCGGCCGAAGTACGTCAACGTGCTGCCGGCGGCCACGATCAACGTGTCGTAGGGATACGCGGCGCGCGCGCCGACAACCAGCCGTCGCTGCGGGTCTATGTCGGTCACCTCCTCCATCAACACTCGCGTATTGGCCTGCCGGCGCAGGATTCGGCGCAACGGCATCGCGATATCGGCCGGCGAGAGGCCCCCGGTGGCCACCTGATAAAGCAGGGGCTGGAAGAGGAAATAATTGCGGCGGTCGAGCAAGGTGACCTCGACGGGCAACTTGCCCAACCCCTTGGCGGCCTCCAGCCCGCCGAAGCCCCCTCCCACGATGACCACCCGTGGGGACCGCTCGCCACCCGGGGCGGCCAACGCTCCCGTCCCCCGTTGCACGCAAGCCGGATGCTCCCCTGCGCCACGCCTGCCCGGAGACGAACTCATGGCTGGCGGCCCTTGACCATGGGCACGAACATCACCGGCAGCACGCTGCGGCGCCGGATCTTGCCATCGGGCGTCTTCTCGATCACGATCAGATCCTGGCCGAAGATCGAACTGCCCACCGGCGCCACCAGCTTGCCTCCCGGCTTCAGCTGATCGAGCAGCGCCTTGGGCACCTCGGGCGGTGCTGCCGTGACGATGATGCGATCGAAAGGCGCTTCCTCGGGCCAGCCCAGATAGCCGTCGCCCCAGCGCACGGTGACGTTGTGGTAGCCGAGCTTCTTGAGCAGCTCTGCCGCGGATTCGGCCAGCTCCCGCACGATTTCGATCGTGTAGACGTGCCGCACCAGAGGCGCGAGCACCGCGGCCTGGTAGCCCGAACCGGTGCCGATCTCGAGCACTTTGGCGTCCCGGTGCGGCTCGAGCAGCTCTGTCATCAAGGCGACGATGTAAGGCTGCGAGATCGTCTGTCCGTAGCCGATGGGAACGGGATGATCCTCGTAGGCCTGGGAGCGGAGCCGCTCGGGAAGGAACAGGTGGCGCGGCGTCTGCCGCATGACGCGCAACACATCGGGATGGCGCACGCCGCGCTCTTCGATCTGCTCGCGCACCATGCGCTCGCGCGCCGCGGCCCAGGGATCGCGCGAGGGCTCCCTTTTCTGCGTCGCCCAGGCGATCGCTGCCGCCAGGACTGCGATTGTCGCGCCGGCCCGCCTCACATCCTTATGCTACGCCCCGTGGCGTAAAATGTCCAAAGGTGTCGGAAACGAATCCCGCGGTTCGCACGGGCGCGGCGGAAAAGCCTGCGACGCTGGTCCGCCAGCTCGGCATCGTCAGCGCCACAGCTCTGGTCGTATCCAACATGATCGGCCAGGGCATCTTCACCACGACCGGGTTCCTGGCGGGAGACCTCGGATCGCCCGAACTGGTGCTCGGCATCTGGCTGGTCGGCGCGGCGGTGGCGCTGGCGGGAGCATTCTGTTACTCCGAGCTCGGCATCAACTTTCCCAGCTCGGGAGGCGAGTACGTCTACCTCACGCGGGCTTACGGTCCCACCTGGGGCTTCATGACCGGCTGGATCTCCTTCTTCGCGGGCTTCTCCGCGCCGATCGCGGCTGCCTCGCTGGCTTTCGCAGGCTACCTCGGGCATTTCTGGCCCTCGCTCCATCCGGACAATCCCGCGTGGACGATCGGCACCGGCGCGCTTTCGCTGCGCCTGGGCGGTGCACAGGCCGTGGCCGCGGCGCTGATCGCCTTGTTCACGGTACTGAACTTCTTCGGAGTGGGCCTGATCGCGCGCATCCAGAATGTGCTCACCGGCCTGAAGCTGCTGGTCGTGGGCTCTTTCATGCTTCTGGGGCTGCTGGCAGGCACGGGCAGTTGGGAGCATTTCACCCAGAGCGCAGTGCGGACGTCACCTTACCCTGTGCTCGGACAGTTCGCCATCAGCCTGTTCTGGATCTACGTGGCTTACAGCGGATGGAACGCTCCCACGTACGTGGCCGAGGAGATCCGCCGGCCGGAGCGTACGCTGCCCATCTCGCTCGCGCTGGGCACGGCGCTGGTGGCGGCCGTTTTCCTGGGGCTGAACATAGTGTACATTTATGCGGTCCCGCTCGAGGCGATGAAAGGCGAGCTGGCCGTCGGTGCGCTGGCCGCCACGCGCCTGTTCGGCCCCGAAGTGGCCGGCACCTTCAGCCTGCTGATGGCCGTCTCGCTGGTGGCCACGGTCAATGCCATGGTCACCATCGGCCCGCGCGTCTATTACGCTATGGCGCAGAATCGCGCTTTCTTCCGCGCCGCCGCCTATGTCCATCCGCGGTGGCGAACGCCCGTGATCGCCATCCTGGCCCAGGGCCTCTGCTCGGCGCTGATGACGATGACTTCGTTCCCCAATCTGATCATCTACATCGGATTCAGCCTCACCTTTTTCGCCGTGCTTTCGGTCGCCTCGCTGTTCGTGTTCCGCCGGCGTCCCGGCTGGCAGAAGCTGCGCGTGGTGAGCTTCGCCTGGCCGCTGTTGCCCTCGCTGTTCATCCTGGTCGGCGCGGTGACCATCGGCTACGGAGTGACGCTCGAGTGGCGCGTGTCGCTGGCCGCAATCGCAACCATCACCGCCGGCGCTCTGGTCTATCACTTCCGCTTCCGCCCGCAGCAGGCCGGCGGCCGGGCCGAGGTCTGCTGAAGCGCCGCCATGCGTCGAGGTGAGAATCCATGCCGCTGATTCTCGACGGCATCCGCATCCGCGACCAGATCCAGTGCGAGCTGAAACCGCGCATCGAGCGCCTGGCGCGGGAGGCCCGGCCGCCGGGGCTGGCCGTGGTCCTGGTGGGCAACAACCCGGCTTCCGAGATCTACGTGCGCAACAAG
>JANXAE010000046.1 GCA_025062235.1 Bryobacteraceae bacterium | reverse complement strand
GAAGGCATGGTGGTGGCGGCCACGGCGGAGGACGGCCGGCCGGTGCTGGCGGGCTTTTTGGAAGAGGTGCCGGTAGGGTCGCGGCTGAAGTGACGCTGGTGGACTCCCACTGCCATCTGGACGACCGCCAATTCGACGCCGATCGCGACGAGGTCATCGCGCGGGCGCTCGCGAACGGCGTCGAATGCATGCTTGCGATCGGCTCGGGCGACGGCCCGCCGGATCTCGAAGCAGCGATCCGGCTGGCCGAGAGGTATCCGGCCATCTGGGCGACGGTGGGCGTACATCCCCACGATGCGCGCAAGGCCGACGAGCAGACCTGGGCCCGGATGCGCGAGCTGCTTCGGCACCCCCGGGTGCTGGCGGTCGGCGAAATCGGCTTGGACTACCATTACAATTTTTCGGCCCCCCACATCCAGAGGGAAGTCTTCGAGCGTCAGCTCGAACTGGCCCGTGAGGCGCGCAAGCCTGTGGTCATCCACACGCGCGAAGCGTGGGACGATACGCTTGCCATCTTGCGGCGGAATTGGCCAGCAAGCGATCTGCCCTGCGTGATGCACTGCTTCTCGGGCGGTCCGGAGGAAGCTCGCCAATGTCTCGACATGGGCTTCCATCTGAGTTTCGCGGGCGTGGTGACGTACCCGAAAGCCGTGCGCGTGCAGGAGGCGGCGCGACTGACGCCGCGTGATCGCTTGCTGCTTGAGACCGACTCCCCGTACCTGGCGCCGGTCCCGCACCGGGGACGGCGCAACGAACCCGCTTACCTGGTGCACACTGTCGTGCGCCTCGCCGAACTGCGAGGCGAATCGCCCGCGGAGCTGGTGGGAGCCGCCTCGGCGAACTTCCGGCGCATCTTCCAGCCCGCAACATGAGCACCCCGGCATTGCCCGCTTCCGGCGCGCGCGGGTAGACTGGGATTGTCCGCATGGCTCTGGGCAAGGCAGGGAGGGCATCGGCCGCAGGGATCGTCTCGCTGATTGGAGAGGATTTGCGCCAGGTCGAGCGTTTCCTGCAAGCCGAGGGCGAGGCGCCGGTGGAGGCCATTACCGGCATCGCGCGGCACCTTTACGCGGGTGGTGGCAAAAGGCTGCGTCCCACGCTGCTGCTGTTGAGCTCGCGCCTGATCGGGGACGGCGGCGCGAGCGCCATCCGCCTGGCGGCCGTGGTCGAGCTCATCCACACCGCCACACTGGTTCACGACGACGTGATTGACGGCGCCGATACGCGGCGCGGCCAGCCTTCTCCCAACGTGAAGTGGGGCAATCACACCTCGGTGTTGGCTGGCGACTGGCTGTATATGAAAGCCTTCCAGATCGCCCTGCGCGAAGCGAACTTCCACGTGCTCGACCTGCTGATCGCCGTCACCCAGTTGATGGTCGAAGGCGAACTGATCCAGTTGGAGCGCTTGGGTTCGATCGAGGTGAGCGAAAACGACTACCTCGATCTGGTGAGCCGCAAGACGGCGGCCTTGTTCGCCGCCTGCGCGCGGCTGGGAGCGACCTGCGCGGGGGCGGGTGGAAACGAGGAAGAGCGCCTGGGCCAGTACGCGTGGAATTTGGGCATGGCCTTTCAATTGGTGGATGACGTGCTCGATTTCACCGCGGCCGAGGACGTGCTGGGCAAGCCCGTGGGCAGCGATCTGAAGGAAGGCAAGCTCACGCTGCCGTTGATCTACGCGCTCGAGGGCGCCGCCGCGCACGAACGCGAGCTGGTGGCGGCTGTACTTGCAGATCGCAGCTATGACCGCGTGCCTTTCCGCGCCGTACTCGAGCTGGCCGAATCCCGGGGCGGCATCCGTCGCGCGCTCTCGCGGGCCGAGCAGTTCGCCGAAGCCGCGCGACGCATCATCCGGGAGTTCCCTCCCTCGCCGTACCAGCAAGCCCTATCCACCTTGACCACACTGGTCATCGAACGCGAGTACTGAGCGGCGCTCAGCAGATGCGCGGCAACTGCTCGCCGCTCAGCATATCCATCACGCGGCGGCCCCCGACGCGGCTGCGCAGCACCACCGCAGCGGGCGATTCGTCGAGCACGGTACCGATGCGCGCCGCGCCCGCGCTCACCGGGACCCGCCGCAGGGCTTCGAGGGCCCGCTCGGCCTGCTCCCTCGGCACGAAGGCCACGAAGCGCCCCTCGTTGGCTACGTAGAGCGGGTCCAGACCGAGGATCTCGCAAGCGCCCTTGACCGGCTCGCTCACCGGGATGGCGGCTTCCTCCAGGCTTATGACCAGCCCGCGCGCCTGCGCGATCTCGTTCAGCGCCGCGGCCAGCCCGCCGCGAGTCAGATCGCGGAGGCAGTGGACCTGGATGCCTGCGCCCAGCAGGGCGGCGACGGGTTCCCACAAAGGCGCCGTATCGCTCAGGATGGGCGCGTCGAATTCGAGTCCCTCGCGCACGGAAAGAATGGCCACGCCGTGCGCGCCCAGATCGCCGCTGACCAGCACGGCGTCGCCCGGCGCGACGCGCTGCGGCCCGATTTCGCAGGGTGCCTCGATGCGGCCGATGCCCGCGGTGTTGATGAAGATGCCGTCGCCGTGGCCCTGGTCCACGACCTTGGTGTCGCCCGTCACCAGGCGCACGCCCGCGCGCGCCGCCGCCTCGCGCATCGCTTCCGTGACCCGCCGCAGCGTCTCGATCGGAAGGCCCTCTTCGAGGATGAAGCCCGCACTCAGGAACAGCGGCCGCGCCCCGCACATGGCCAGGTCGTTCACCGTACCGTTCACTGCCAGGTCGCCGATCGTCCCGCCGGGGAAGACCAACGGGCGCACCACGTAGGAATCGGTAGTGAAAGCCAGCCGCACGCCGTTGATCTCGAGCGTCGCGCCGTCGTGACGCGCCTCGAGTGCTGGGTCGCGGAAGGCCGACAGGAACACGCGCTCGATCAATTGGTGCATCAGCCGCCCGCCGCCCCCGTGCGCCAGCAGGATGCGATCCTGGCCGGTCGGGGGCATGGGGCAGCTCAGTTCGAACCCGCTCATGACGCCGCTTCCCTGCGCCCGTAATGGTAGTACGCCGCGCAGGCGCCCTCGCTGGAGACCATCGGCGCGCCGAGCGGCGTTTCCGGAGTGCAACGCACCGCAAAGGCGGTGCACTCCGGCGGCTTCTTGAGCCCTTGCAGCACGAGGCCGGCGATGCACTCGTGCGCTTCCTCCCGCGGGGAGTCCGCTGTCGGAAAGCGCGTGGCGGCATCGTAGCGACGGTACTTCTCGCGCAGTTCGAGTCCACTCAGCGGAATGACGCCGATGCCGCGCCAGGCGCGGTCGCTGGGCTGGAATACCTCGCGCACGATCTCCTGCGCCTGCCGGTTGCCTTCGCGCCGCACGGAGCGCCGGTACTGGTTCTCGACTTCCGCGCGCCCCTCCTCGAGCTGCGTCACTGCCATGAGCACGCCCTCGAGGATGTCCACCGGCTCGAAGCCCGTCACGACGATGGGTACGCGATAGCGTTCGGCGAGCCGCTCGTATTCCTGGTAGCCCGCGACCGTGCAGACGTGCCCGGGCGCCAGAAAGCCGCGGACGCGGCACTGGGGCGAACTGAGAATGGCCTCGATGGCGGGAGGGACCAGCACGTGCGCAACCAGCAGGGAAAAGTTCTCGAGGCCCATGCGCGCCGCCTGCCATACCGCCATCGCATTGGCCGGCGCCGTGGTCTCGAAGCCCACCGCAAAGAAAACCACTTGCCGCGCAGGATGGGCTTGCGCCAGCCTGACGGCATCGAGCGGCGAGTACACGATCCGCACGTCGGCTCCCCGCGCCTTGGCTTCGAGCAGGCTGCGCCTGGAGCCAGGCACCCGCAGCATGTCTCCGAACGAGCAGAAGATCACACCGGGGATCTCGGCGATGGCGACGGCCCGGTCAACCAACT
Organism: Bryobacteraceae bacterium; assembly: GCA_025062235.1. Lineage (GTDB taxonomy): Bacteria > Acidobacteriota > Terriglobia > Bryobacterales > Bryobacteraceae > DTHT01. The sequence continues at coordinate 19,465 of JANXAE010000046.1, read as the reverse complement.
CTACGGGCGTCACGCAGACCGGGCAGCCCGGCCCGTGCACGAGCGTGATCTCGGCTGGCAGCAGATCCTCGAGGCCGCTCTTGAGGATCGTGTGCGTCTGCCCGCCGCAGATCTCCATGATGGTCCAGGGCTGCGTGACGCGGCGGCGGATGAGCGCAGCCAGCCGTGCTGCCGCCTGCTCGTCGCGGTACTCGTCCACGAACTTCACGGGCTTCCCTCCGGACCGAGTTCGAGTTGCTCGCCCATCTCGGCCAGATACTGGAAAATCTTCTGCGCCTCGGCCTGGTCCACGACGCTGAGGGCGAAGCCGACGTGGACCATGACGTAATCGCCCGGTTTGGCCTCGGGCGTGAAAGCCAGCGAGACCTCGCGCCGGACGCCGGCGAAATCCACCACGGCGCGCCGCAGGGCGGCGTCGCCCTCATCGAGGATGCTCACGACCTTGCCGGGAACCGCCAGACACATCGGTCAGATCCTTTCCGCCGCCAGCACGGCCTGGCCGAGGGCAAGGCCACCGTCGTTGGCCGGAACGCGCTGGTGCGTCCAGACACGGAAGCCGCGCGCTTCCAGCAGGGCAGCCGCACGCTCCACAAGGTAGCCGTTCTGGAAGACCCCGCCGCTCAAGCAGACGTCGCGCAGGCCCGCCTCCTCGGCAACTTCCACGATCCAGTTGGCCAGCGCATTGTGGAAACGGAGGGCTATGTGCGCGGTCGCTTCGCCTTTTCCGAGATCGTGTTCGATGGCCTCGACCAGCGGCCGCCAGTCGCCAGCCGACAAGGGATACGCCTCCTCACCTTGCAGGCTCCCGATCGCCCGCTCCAGCATCATAGCCGCCTGTCCCTCGAAACGGTTCACACGCGCCACTCCCGTCATCGCGGCTACGGCGTCGAAGAGCCGGCCCACGCTGGTCGTCCATGGGGAGTTCAGGCCGCGCTCGAGCATGAGCCGCAGCGGCCCTTGCGCCAGGGACTGCGGGCCGAAGGTCTCGTACCGTAGCGACGCCGCCGAGCGCCAACCTTCGCGGATGGCGGCTTCACCCCCCGGCAGGCGGAAGGGCCGCAAGTGCGCGACCCGTTCGAAACGGCCGCGCTCCACCAGGAAGAATTCGCCGCCCCAGATGGTTCCGTCGAGCCCGTATCCGGTTCCGTCCCAGGCGACGCCCAGATAAGGCTCGCGCACCTCGTTTTCCGCGGCGCAGGCCGCCGCGTGCGCGTGGTGGTGTTGAATGGCGATGACCGGCAGGCCAGCGCGCAGGGCCCACTGCGTGGAAGCGTAGTCGGGGTGGAGGTCGCAGGCCAGCAGCCGCGGCTCGAAGCGGTAGAGCCGGCACAGATCTTCGATAGCCCGTTCGAAGGCGCGGCGGGCTTCGAGCGTATCGAGATCGCCCACGTGCTGGCTGAGGATGACCTGGCGTCCGGGCGCGATGGCGACGGTGTTCTTGAGGTGCCCGCCCACGGCAAGCAGGGGTGGCAGGTCGCGATCCAGCCTGACCGGCAGTGGCGCGTAGCCCCGCGCCCTGCGCACGATGCTCGCGCGCCCCCGAACCACGCGCGCGACCGAATCGTCGCAGGGGCGCGCGATGGGTCGGTCGTGCATGAGGAAGAAATCGGCCACACCGGCCAGGCGCTCCCGGGCCTCTTCGTTGTCAATGGCGATGGGCTCGTCGGAGAGATTTCCGCTGGTGGCCACGATGGGATGCGGGAACTCGCGCATGAGCAGATGGTGCAGCGGCGAGTACGGCAGCATGACGCCCAGGTACGGCGAGCTGCGCGCCACCGAAGGGGCGATGCCCGGAGTCCCGTTCGGTCGCAGCAGGACGATGGGCGCCGCGGGCGACAGAAGCAACTCGGCCTCCGTTTCCGAGACCATACAGTATCGCCGCACCGTCTCGAGCGCGGGCATCATCAGGGCGAAGGGTTTTTCCTCGCGGCGCTTGCGCCGGCGCAGGCGCTGCACGGCTTCCTCGTTGCGCGCATCCACCAGAAGCTGGAAGCCCCCGATCCCCTTGAGTGCGACGATGCGCCCGGCGGCGAGTTCCCGGGCCGCATCGGCGACCGCAGCCGTCAAGCGCGGTCCGCAGCGCGGGCACGCATTGGGCTGGGCGTGGAAACGGCGATCGGCGGGATCGGTGTACTCGCGCAGGCAATCGTCGCACAAGGAGAAGCCGCGCATGGTGGTGCGCGGACGGTCGTAGGGAATGTCCAGGATGATCGTGTAGCGCGGTCCGCAGCGCGTGCAGTTGGTGAAGGGATAGAGGTAGCGCCGGTTGGCCGGATCGAGCATTTCGGCGAGGCACTCAGGGCAGGTGGCCAGATCGGGCAGTACGGCTGCGGTTTTTTCGGCCGCTTCGTCGCTCGGCAGGATGCGGAATCCGGCGTAGCCTTTCGCGGGTAGCCAGCTCGCCTCGCGGGCCAGAACGAGGGACGCCGGGGGTCGTTCGATTTCCAATCGCGACCGGAAGCGCTCGAGTTCCTCAGGCGATCCTTCCACCTCTATCACCAGCCCGGCGCTCGAGTTCAGCACCCAGCCTGCCAAGCCCATCTCAGTGGCTAGCCGGTAAACGAACGGACGGAAACCCACGCCCTGCACGGCCCCGTGCAGAACGAGGCGCAGGCGCTGGACGCCGACCGCGCGCGTCGAATCCGCCGACGAGACTTGCATTCACTCCGTCTCGATTTCCACCGATTCCAGCACGATGGCGCCGGGATCGGGACCGAGCGGATCCTCGGCGACGCTGATCTCCAATCGCGCCCCCTCGGCCACGGTTCCCAGCGCGGCCATCTCGAAGTGCTCGCGCAGGTGATCCGGGTCGGCCGCGGCCAGCGCCCCCACGCGCAGGCGGATGACGGTGGCTCGCCGCCCGGCATGCTCGCGCACTAACGATTCTACCTTGTGGATGAGATCTTCGATCAATCCTGACTCGTGCATTTTCCGGACTCCTCCAGGATTCGCCGGGCAGCTTCTTCGATGGCCGCGGTCACCTCGGGCGACGGCGTCTGCCCAGGCTCGAACTTGCGGCCTTCGATTCCGTAGATACGGAAGTGCGCAGGCAGGCGTCCGAGGGCCCGCGCCAGCTCCACCGCCTCGGCTACGCCCATGCCGTGCGTCGAGCATCGCAGGCTCTCCCGCCGAAGCGGCGCGGCGGCCGCATCCCAGATCTGAATCGTGCCCGGAGTCGCGCCGGTAAGCGTGGCGTCCACGACGATCACTTCCTGTTCGCCCTCCCAGGCATTCATCAGGGTCGTGGCCTCACCCGACAGTTCGATCGCCCGCAAGCCGAGCTCCCGCAGCCTGCGCGCGACCAGGCACCCCGCCGCGTCGTCGCCGCAATCGGGATGTCCGACGCCGATGACGAGCATGAGGCCGAGCCGTTTCAGTCGCGCTCGATCTGCACCCGCAGGAAGTGCGTGGCGCAGGAGATGCAGGGATCGTAGTTGCGCACCGCCTGTTCGCAGCGCCAGGTCAGCCGCTCGGGCGGTTCCGCGGCGAGCGATGGCAGCAAGGCACGCAAATCGTCCTCGATGCGGCGCTGGTTCTGCGAGGTCGGGGGCACGATGCGGGCAGCTACGATGCGTCCGTCTGCGGCAAGCGAGTAACGGTGGTAGAGGATGCCGCGCGGCGCTTCCGTGATGGCCGCGCCGCGCCCCTCGCGCGGCGTCGCCAGCACGCGCGGCTCGGCCGGCGGCTCGTAGGCTTCGACGATGCGCAGCGCCTCGTGACAGGCGAAGATCAGCTCGAGCGCGCGGGCTTGGATGGACCGGAACGGGTTCCGGCAGGGCACGGAGAAGCCGCACTCGGCGGCGGCTTGCCGCGCCGGCTCGGGCAACAGGTCGAAGTTGAGGTTGACGCGGGCCAGGGGCCCCACCATGTAGGAGCCGCGCTGGCGGAGAACGGCCTGCAAGGCGTTGGAATGCTTGACGTGCTGCTCGATGATGTGGTCTTCGAACTCGGAGGCGTCAATGTCGAGACCGCAATTGGAGACCAGTCTCCCTTCGTTGAGCGGGTACTCGTCGGGATGGCGCAAGCAGACGAACTCGTAGTCCTGCTCGAAAGCCGGGTACTCGAGCGTCGCCGTCCAGCGCAGCGTTTGGAGCGAGGCCTCGAGCGCCCATTCCAGGTCCGGCTTGAGGGCCAGCAGTTCATGGCGCGTCGGCGCGCGGTAGAACCCCCCGACGCAGGCCGAGACGGGGTGAATCTCGCGGCCTCCCATGACCGCCACCAGGTGGTTGCCGATTTTCTTCAGCCGGAGCCCCAGCTCGACGAGCCCGCGGTGCTCGCGAGCCATCTCGATGGCGTCTTCGTAGCCCAGGAAGTCGGGCGCGTGCAACAGGAAGACGTGCAGGGCGTGGCTTTCGATCCACTCGCCGCAGTAAAACAGCCTGCGCAGCTCGCGGATGGCGCCCGGCACGGTGACGCCCAGCGCGCGTTCGATGGCGTGGATGGCGCTCATCTGATAGGCGACGGGACAGATGCCGCAGATGCGCGCGGTGATGTCCGGCGCTTCCATGAAGTGGCGGCCGCGCAGGAAGGCTTCGAACAGCCGGGGCGGCTCGAAGATCTTCAGCTTGACATCCTCCACGCGGTCGCCGCGCAGTCTGATGTACAGCGCGCCCTCGCCCTCCACGCGGGCGAGGTAATCCACCTTGATCGTACGCGTCGCCTTGCTCACCGTCGGGTTCACGCTGCACCTCACAGTGGGGGGCGACCCTCCGACCCGCCCCCTTGGGATCTCACGGGTTCACTTCATAGCTGGCCCGGACCACCGGGTCCTCGATCGTGCGAGTGAGCCGGAAGCCCAGCTTCTCGCACAGCTTCAGCATGACGTAGTTGTCGGGCAGAATGTCGCCCACGATGCGTTCGATCTTCTCGTCGCGCGCCACCTGGATCAGCCGACGCGTCAACTCGGCGCCGAGTCCCTTGCCCTGGTAGGGGTCCGCCACCAGGACCGCGAACTCGGCTTCGTTGACGCCGTGCAGTTTCTTCAGGCGCCCCACGCCGAGGATGCGGCGCTCGCCGGTCTCAGGGTCGCGCCGCTCGGCCACCAGCGCCATCTCGCGGTCGTAATCAATGAAACAGATGCGCGTAAGGCGCTCGTGCGCGATGCGCTGGCTGAGCGGCAGCGTGTGCAAGTATCGCATGTAGACGGTGCGATCCGAAAGGGTTTGGTGGAAGCGCACCATCATCGGTTCGTCCTCGGGCCGGATGGGACGGATCGTGACCGTCTGCCCGTCCTTGAGCGTCCAGTCGCTGACGTAGCGCGTGGGGTAAGGGCGGATGGCCAGCTTGGGGAGCTGGTCGGCGGTCACTTCCGGCCCATGGACCAGCACGCGCGCATCCAGCGCGATGAGCCGGTCCGGCGAAGCCAGCAACGGGTTGATGTCAATCTCTTTGATCCACCGCTGTTCGACCACCAACTGGCTGAAGTGCACGAGCAGCTCTTCCAGCGCGGCCAGATCCACGGGCTTGCGCCCGCGCACTCCCTTGAGCGCGGTGTAGACGCGGGTCTGCTCCATCATGCGTCGGGCCAGGGTGGTGTTCAGCGGCGGCAGGGCCAGGGCGCTGTCACGGAAAACCTCGACCAGCTGGCCGCCTGCCCCGAACAGCAGCACCGGGCCGAACTGCGGGTCGATCGAGGAGCCGATGATCAGTTCATAACCCTCCAGTTTGACCATGGGCTGGACGGTCACGCCCAAGAAGTGCCCCGCGCCCGCCCGCTGGGCGACCGACTCCTCGATCTTGCGGTATGCCGCGCGCACTGCGTCCGCATCGCGCAGGTTGAGCGCGACGCCGCCCACGTCCGTCTTGTGGGTGATGGTCTCCGAGTGCAGCTTGACCACCACCGGGTAACCGAGCGCCTCGGCGCAGCGCACGGCCTCGTCCTCGCTGGTGGCGATGCGCGTTTCCACGGTGGGAATGCCGTAGAGCGAGAGCAGCCGCTTGGATTCGTACTCGGTCAGGATCGTGCGGCCCTGCTTGCGCACCTGCTGGATGAGCGCCTCGGCCTGCGCGCGGTCGGCCTCGGACTTCGGATCCCTGACTTCGGCCGGCGTCTCATAGAGGCCCTTCAGGTCGTACGAGAGGCGCCACATGTAAACGAAGGCGCGCGCTGCCGTATCCGGGTACGGGAAGGTCGGGATGCCCGCGCGGTTGAGGATCTCCTCGCCCGCCGCCACCTCGACGCCGCCCATCCAGCTCGCCAGGATGGGTTTGTTGTCCACCCGCGCGTATTGACGGACCAGCTCGGCCGTTCGCGTGGGATCGGTCATGGCCTGCGGCGTCAGGATCACGAGCAATCCGTCGGAATTCGGGTCCTTGGCTACGATCTCCAATGCCTTGGCATAACGTTCCGGATCGGCGTCGCCGATGATGTCAATCGGGTTGTTGCGGCTCCAGGTGGGCGGCAGCACCTTGTTGAGCGCCTCGACGGTTTCCGGCGCCAGCTCGGCAACCTGTGCCCCGTTGAGCACGAGCGCGTCGGTGGCGAGCACCGCCGGGCCGCCCGCGTTGGCCACGATGGTGAGTCGCGGGCCGGCAGGTCGGGGCTGCTTGGCCAGCACCTCGGCCATGTAGAACAGGTCGGCGATCGAGCTCACCCGCAGCACGCCGCTGCGTCGGAAGGCCGCTTCCAGCACCTCGTCGCTTCCCGCCAGCGAACCCGTATGCGAGGCTGCTGCGCGCGCCGCCGCTTCCGTCCGGCCGGGCTTGATGACGATGATGGGCTTGGAGAGCGCCACCTCGCGGGCTGCGGAGATGAAGGAGCGCGCATCCCCGATGGTCTCCATGTAGAGCAGGATGCTGTGCGTGCGCGGGTCGTTGCCCAGATAGTCAATCAGGTCGCCCCAGCCCACATCCGCCATCGAGCCGATGGAAATGAACGCGGAGAATCCCACCTGTTCGCGCAGGCTCCAGTCCAGCACGGCCGTGCAGAGAGCGCCGCTCTGGCTGATGAAGCCCACGTTGCCCGGCAGCGCCATGGAGCGGGCGAAGGTGGCGTTCAGGCCGGTGAGCGGGCTCATCACGCCCAGGCAGTTCGGGCCGATGATGCGCATGCGCGCCTTGCGGGCTTCCTCGACCACCTGGCGCTCCAGCTCGGCGCCTTCGGGCCCCACCTCCTTGAAGCCTGCCGAGATTACGATGGCCGCGCGCACGCCGGCTTCGCCGCACTCCCGGATGATGCCGGGAATGGTGGGTGCGGGCGTGACCACGACCGCCAAGTCCACCTTCTCCGGCACGGCTTTGATGTTCGGGTACGCTTTGATTCCCAGCACGCTGGCGCGCCGGGGATTCACCGGGTAAACCGTCCCCCCGAAGGGGCTGGTCATCAGATTCCACAGCAGCGTTCGGCCAACGCTGCCAGGGCTTTCGGTAGCCCCGATCACGGCCACCGATTCCGGACGGAAGAAAACGTCGAGGGGGTGTTCGCGAAGGCGCAGGATGTCCTGTGCGGAATCCACGCTAGGTTGCTTGAGCTTCTTCATGGGAGGGATCATCGCTTCGTTCCCTATCTTCGCAACGCCGGGTCGCTGTACTGGACCGCGGCTTCAATGCATCACTGAAAAGACGTCGTCATCGGCCTCGGGCGTATCGCATTCCCGGGCCGGTTTCCCCGCCTCCGCTACCCGCTCGATCAACTCTTCGACCTGACGCACCAGCGAGGGCAGGGCCTGCTCGACCTCGCTCGACAGGCCCGGGCCGGTGAACGTCTTGGCGCCCACGCTGAACAGCAAGGCTTCGGGCCGTCGCCCATAGAGTCTTTCGGCCACGCCCAGCAGCGCCTCCGGCCCGAACTGGTGCCAGAAGACGCAGTCGCCGGACGCCGGTTCGATGCGGCGGCAATCCAGCACCCCCGGTCGCAGTTCCACGCTGGCGTCCAGAAACACCACCAAGGCCGCGTGCGCCGCTTCCTCGGCCAACTCCGGCGTCAACTGACGGACGGCGCGCACCCGCACGTCCGGGGAGCGAAGACGTGCGGCCAGCGTCTCGGCCGCTCGCCAGCCCGCGCCGTCGTCGCCCGCCAGGGGGTTGCCGAATCCCACGATCAGTACCTTCATGCGCCCCGTTTGACTTCGTCCAGCAACTGCCCGGTTGGTCCCCGCAGCTCGATCACCAGCGGCATGCGGCCCACCGCGTGGGTGGAACAGCTCAGGCAGGGATCGAACGCGCGGATCACTGCCTCCACTCGGTTCAGCGCACCTTCGCTCAGACGGTCGGCGTGCACGAACCTCCGCGCCGCCTGCAAGATCCCCCGGTTCATTGCCAGATTGTTGTGCCCGGTGGCGATGATCAGGTTGGCCCACTGCACCACTCCGGCCTCGTCCACCCGGTAATGATGGATCAGCAGGCCGCGCGGCGCCTCGGCCACGCCGATCCCCTCGGGATGGTTGGCGGCGGCGTGCGCCCGCACGTGGCGGCTCAGGATCTGGCGGTCCTCCAGAAGCTGCTCGATGCGTTCCAGCGCGTAAAGCATCTCGACCAGCCGGGCGTAGTGGTAATAAAAGGAGCTCAGCACCGCCCCACGCTCGAGCTGGCGGAACTCGGCCCACTCCTGATCGGAGCCGCGGGTTCCGCAACGGTCGGCGATGTTCAGGCGCGCCAGGGGACCGACGCGGTAGATGCCGTCGGGGTAGCCCTCGGGTTTGTAGTAGGGCGACTTCAGGTACGAATCCGGCTCCACCGCCTCGCCGATGTAATCGCGGTAGCGTTCCGGCGCCAGATTGTCGGCGACGATGCGTCCGGCCGCGTCCACCACGCGGACGTGGCCATCGTAGTGTTCCAACTCCCCGTCCTCCCCTACCAGGCCCAGGAAGAGCGTCGGGAAGTTGGCGAACGCGGCGGCTTCTTCGCGGAACCTCTCGATGGCGCTCTTGAACCAGTTCAGCGCGCGCTGGACGATGGCGCGCGCTTCGGGGATCCCGGCGAGGATGGCATCGCGCGCCTCCGGCGCCAGGGGTTCGCTCACGCCGCCGGGGACCACCCACGCCGGGTGGATGCGCTTGCCAGCCAGCCGCTCGATGATCTGCTGGCCGAACTGCCGCAAGCGGATGCCGTCGCGCGCCATCTCGGGGTGGGACTCGATCATCCCGAAAAGGTTGCGGCGCGCGGGTTCCGCGTCCATGCCCAGCAGCAGGTCGGGCCCGGACAGATGGAAGAAGTTCAGAGCGTGCGATTGCAGCAGTTGCGCCAGGTTGAGCACGCGGCGCAACTGGACGGCTGCGGGCGGGATGCGCGTGCCGAGGATCTGATCGCAAGCTTTGGCGGAGGCGATCAGGTGGCTCACCGGGCAGATCCCGCAGATGCGCGCCATCAGCGAAGGCATTTCCGTGAAGGGCCGGCCCTCGCAGAGTTTCTCGAAGGCGCGAAACTGCGTCACGTGCAAGCGCGCGTCCCGGACCTGCCCGCTGTCGTCCAGATAGACAGTGACGCGCGCGTGGCCCTCGATGCGGGTCACCGGGTCTATGACAATCCGTCGCTCGCTCATCCCCTCTCCCCCTTCATGCCCCGAAACGGGAACGTCCGGCCAGATCCGGCATCCTCCCGGCAAGTAGCTCTTGCAACACGTAGTGGATGGTATCGGCGGAAGGCGGACAGCCCGGGACGAAAACGTCCACGGGTACGACCTCGTGCAGCGGGCGCACGCGAGCTTGCAAGACCGGGATCTCCCGGGTGGGCGCGCCGGGGTTGCGGGTGGCATTTTCCTGATAGGCCCGGGCCATCGCCGCCTGCGGGCCGAACGGGTTCCGCATGGCGGGCACGTTGGCGGTCACCGCGCAATCGCCCAGCGCCACCAGCACGCGCGTGCGCGCTCGGATGGCACGAAGCTTTTCCTCGTCGTCGCGGGTGCCGACGGCGCCCTCCACCAGCGTGACGTCCACCTGCTCGGGGAATTCCTTGGCGTCAACCAAGGGGCTGTAGACCAGTTCGATTCCTCTCGCCAGCTCGATGAGCCGCTCGTCCATGTCGAGGAACGACATGTGGCACCCCGAGCAGCCATCCAGCCAGACGGTGGCCAGGCGCAGGCGGCTCATCGCTGCGTCCTCATCATGGTCAGGTAGGGCAGGAACTGCCGCCGCTTGGCCATCTCGGCGACGGACCGGCCCTTCTCCGACAGCGCCCCGGTGGGACAGACGTGCACGCACTTGCCGCAGGAGGTGCAGCTTTCCGACTCGCCCCAAGGCTGGTTCAGATCGGTGATGATGCGGGCCTCGATGCCGCGGCCCATCACGTCCCAGGTGTGCGCGCCTTCGATCTCGTCGCAAACCCGCACGCAGCGCGTGCACAGGATGCAGCGGTTATGATCGGCGACGAAACGGGGGTGCGAGGCGTCCACCGGCAGGCGAGGGTATCGGTAAGGGAAGTGCACGTGCGTGAGTTGGAGTTTCTCCGCCAGGCCCTGGAGCTCGCAGTGTCCGTTGGAGACGCACACCGAACAGATATGATTCCGTTCGGAGAACAGCAGCTCGAGGATCATGCGTCGGTAGCGGTCGAGCCGTTCCGAGCGTGTGGTGACTTCCATGCCTTCCTCCACGCGGGTCACGCAGGAGGGCAGCAGGCGCGCAGCGCCCTTCACCTCTACCAGGCAAAGCCGGCAAGCGCCAACCGGCGAGAGTCCTTCCAGGTAGCACAGCGAAGGGATGAAGATGCCGTTCTCCCGGGCCACCTGGAGGATGGTCTGGTCTCCCCGGGCGCCCACGTCCCGGCCGTCAATCCTGAGCGTCTTGATGCCGGCGTTCATCTGCGCTCTCCCGTGCGACAGGCGCCGGCCACGCAGCGTCCTTCCAGGTGCGCTTCGTACTCGTGCCGGAAGTGCCTGAGCGTGCTGAGCACCGGATTCGGCGCCGACTGACCCAGCCCGCACAGGCTGGTGTGGCGCAGCAAATCGGAAAGTTCCTCCAGCATGGCCAACGCCGCCCCGTCGGACTCGCCCCGCAGGATGCGGTCGAGCAGGTCGTAGAGGTGCGCCGTACCAACGCGGCACGGCACGCACTTGCCGCAGGATTCGCCCTTGGAGAACTCCAGGAAGAAGCGGGCCAGGTCCACCATGCAGGTGCTGTCGTCCATGACGATCAGCCCGCCCGAGCCCATCATGGATCCGAGCGCGGAGAGCGACTCGTAATCCACGGGCGTATCCAGATACTCTTCGGGGATGCAGCCTCCCGAGGGCCCGCCCGTCTGGACCGCCTTGAAGCGCCGGCCTTCGGGGACGCCGCCCCCGATTTCGAAGATGATCTCGCGCAGCGAGATCCCCATGGGCACTTCGATCAAACCCGTGTGGAGCACGCGACCCGCCAACGCGAAGACCTTGGTGCCCTTGCTGTTGGGGGTTCCGATCCGCGCGTACCACTCTCCGCCCTCGCGCAGGATGACGGGAACGTTGGCCAGGGTCTCGACATTGTTGATCAACGTGGAGTGACCCCAGAGGCCGGATTCGGCGGGATAGGGCGGGCGCGGCCGCGGCGTTCCCCGGCGTCCCTCGATGGAAGCCATCAGGGCGGTCTCCTCGCCGCAGACGAAAGCCCCCGCGCCCAACCGGACCTCGACATGGAAGCTGAAAGGGGTGCCGGCGATGCGGTTGCCCAGCAATCCCGCGCGCTCGGCCTGCCGGATGGCCGCGCGGAGCCGCGCAACGGCGAGCGGGTATTCAGCCCGCACGTAGATGTAGCCGTGGCGGGCGCCCGTGGCGTAGGCGGCGATGGCCATGCCTTCCAGCACCCGGTGCGGGTCGCTTTCGAGCACCGCCCGATCCATGAAGGCGCCCGGGTCGCCCTCGTCCGCGTTGCAGACCACGTACTTCTCGCGGTCCTGCGACTTGGCCACCGTGCTCCACTTCAATCCCGTGGGATAACCGGCGCCGCCGCGCCCCCGCAGCCCGCTCGCGGTCACCTCGCGAATGACGTCCTGCGGCGTCATCTCGTTCAGGACCTTGAGCAACGAGGCGTAGCCGCCCGCGGCCACATAGTCTTCGAGGCGTTCCGGGTCGACGCGACCGGCGTTCTCGAGCACGATCTTGAACTGACGGCGGAAGAAAGGCAGATCGCCAGGGACTGCCAGACGCCGCAACGGGCGCCCCTCGACCAGGCTCCTGGTGATGTCGGGCGCGTCGTCGGGCGTCACCCGTCCGTAGAGAAAACCTTCCGGTTGGGCCGCCACCAGCGGTCCGGCCGAGCACAGGCCCATGCAGCCGACTCCCTTGACCTTGCAGAAGTTGAGCATTCCGCGCTCGGCCAGTTCCTGCTCGAGCGCCTGCTTGACTTCGGCAGCGCCAGCCGACAGGCAACTGGCAGCAGTGCACACGTGGAGCCAGCAGGCGGTCTTGCGCTGGGCGGCCCGTTCTTCGGCCGCCAGACGTTCCAACTCATCGAGCGTCATGGGCCAAACGCCTTTCGAGCCAGCGCCGCAAGTCCTCCGCGGAGAGCTTGCCCGCCAGCTCCCGATCGAAGACCACCACCGGCGCCAGCCCGCAGGAGCCGACGCAGCGTGCCGTCAGCAGCGAAAGCTCGCCGCCCGGGGTGGTCTCTCCCGGTTTCAAGCCGTACTCGCGCTCGAGCAGGGCGAGCAGCTCGGGCGCGCCCTTGATGTGACACGCGGTGCCGGTACAGACCACGCAGGTGTGGCGGCCGGGAGGCTTCAGCGTGAAGAAGTGGTAAAAGGTGGCCACGCCGTAGACCGCGCTCAGCGGCAAGCGCAGAGCGCTGGCCACGAAGCGGAGGCTGTCGTCGTCCAGATAGCCGAAGGTTTCCTGCACGCTGTGCAGGGCCTCGATCAACGCATCGCGCCGGTAGCCGTGCCGGCGCATCGCGGCCTCCACGATCTTCCATCGCTTGTCCGTGCCAGGCGGAGCGGCGTGCGGAGCGGTCACCTGCGTTCGGCCTCCTCGCTGGCCTGCCGGAACTGCCAGGCCCAGGCATTGAAGCTGCGGAAATCGCGCGCGATGGCCGAGTCCGGGCGTCCCAGCCCGCGGAAGATCTCGGTGAGGGAGGCTGTGTTGGCCGCCTCCATGGGGCCGAAGCAGCCGTAGCAGCCCCGGCCGAAGCGCGGGCAGATGGCTCCGCAACCGGCCTGCGTCACCGGCCCCAGGCAGGCGGCGCCTTGCGCGACCATCAGGCACGTCACGCCCTCGCGCTTGCATTCGAGGCAGACGCTGTGGCTGGGGATGTTGGGCTTGCGCCCGGCCACCACGGCCGCCACCAGTTCCACCAGTTGGTTCTTGTTGACGGGACAGCCGCGCAGCTCGAAATCCACCGGCACGTGTTCGGCGATGGGGGTGGACATCTTCAGCGTCTGCACGAAGTCCGGGCGCGCGTAAACGTGGCGCACGAATTCGTTGGCGTCCTTCCAGTTGCGCAGCGCCTGGATGCCGCCCGCGGTCGCGCAGGCGCCGATGGTGACGAGCGTGCGGCACTGCCGACGCACTTGCTGGATGCGCTCGGCGTCGTGGTGGGTGGTGATGGATCCTTCCACCAGGCCTATGTCGTAGGGGCCTTTCAACATGCGGCGCGAGGCCTCGGGGAAGTACGCGAGCTCGACCGCATCGGCCACCGCGAGCAGCTCGTCCTCGGCATCCAGCAGGCTCAACTGGCAGCCGTCGCAGGAAGCGAACTTGAAGACCGCAATGCGCGGCTTGCGCGGGAGTCCACGGATCATCTCTGCCTCACAACTCGTGCACGTCCAGCCACGGCTGCATCTGGCGATAGGAGAAGACCGGCCCGTCCTTGCAAACGAAGTAAGGGCCCATCTGGCAGTGGCCGCAGAAGCCGGCTCCGCACTTCATGTTGCGCTCCATCGAAAGATGGATATCCTGCGGAGCGAGGCCGCGGGCCTCCAGCATCCGGATGACGTACCGCATCATGATTTCCGGACCGCAGATGAAAGCCGCCGTTTCGGCCGGGTGCAACCGGAGCTGCCGGAACAGCGTGGTCACCACGCCCACGTGGCCCCGCCAGCTGAGGCCCCCGTAGTCCACCGTCACCAGCACCTGGGTGTCCGGTGCGCGTCCCCACTCGGCGAGCTGCTTGCGGTAGAGCAGATCGCGCGGGCTGCGCGCGCCGTAGAGCAGGATGAGGCGCACGTAGTCGTCGCGGTTGCGCAAGACGTGGTAGACGACGGGCCGCAGCGGCGCCAGCCCGATGCCGCCTGCCACGATGAGCACGTCTTTGCCCCGCGCCTCTTTCACCGGCCACGACGTCCCGAACGGTCCCCGAACCCCGATCAGCTCTCCTGGCTTGCGGCTGACCAGGGCGTGGGTCGCCTGGCCCACCGAGCGAACCGTGTAGACGAGGCGTTCGGCCTCGGCCGGATCCCCGCTGATCGAGATGGGCAGCTCGCCCACCCCGAAGACATAGAGCATGGAGAACTGGCCGGGTTGGAAGGGTTCGAACGCGGCTCCGTCGGCGGGCGCCACGGTCAGCGTGAAAGTATCGTGCGTCTCCCGCTCGACTGCGATCACCCGCGCGCGCGTGGTGGTCAGGATCCGTTCGGCTGTTGCGCTCATATCAGTTTCGCCGCGCGAGGGGCATAGAGGTCCAGCAACTGGAGCCGCGTGGCCTGCAACCGCTCGGCGACGACTCGCAGCAACTGCCGCATCAAGGCGTAACCGAAAGAGGGATCCTGCTCGCAGGCCTGCCGCAACCGCGCGCCCTCGAAGGCCAATGCACGCACGGTTTCGAGCGAGCGGGCCTGGAAGTGCTTCCCGCCCTCGCCCAGCACGCTCGACCAGCCCAGTTCTTCACCCGCCTCCAGGGTTTGCACGCGCAGGATCCGGCCCGGCGCGGAGACCTCCAAAGCCACCTTGCCCGAAAGAATCAGGAAGAACAGGCCGCTTTCCTGCCCCTCGCGGAAAATGATCTGATCGCGCCCGAACTGCACCTCCAAGGCCATTTCCGCCATCTTGCGAATGTGCTCGGGCTTGAACCCCTCCAGGAAGGGATGCTCCCGCAGGATTTCCTCGAGCGGTTTGCTCTCCATCGCCTCGCTCCCTGTCACCCCAGGCCGGTGGGCCTCAACCGGAGGCGACCACCTTGCTGACTTCCTGTGTCAGGTCAATCTTGGCCGGGCACCATGTGATGCAGCGCCCGCAGCCCACGCAACCGAACATATCAAACTGGTCCACCCACCAGGACAGCTTGTGCGTCAGCCACTGCCGGTAACGCGCACGCACCGACGTGCGCACGCTGCCGCCGTGGATGTAGGAGAAGCTCTCGGTAAAGCAGGAATCCCACTTGCGCCAGCGCTCGACGCGGTCGCACGGCACCGTCGAGGTGTCCTCCACCGTGGTGCAGAAGCAGGTGGGACACACCATGGTGCAGTTGCCACAGGCCAGGCACCGGCGCGCCACGTCGTCCCAGTGCGGGCTTTCCAGCGCCTGTTGGAGACGTCGGGCGAGGTCCTGCGTTTCGATCCGCCGGACGAGCCGGGCTGCCACGTCCGCCACCGCTTCCTCGGCCTGCCGGATGAGATCCTCGCTGGCCGGCTCATGCTCGACGGACTCGATCAGCCCCCGGCCACGCTCGCTGCCGGCTTGTGCGAGAAAGCCCTCGCCCAACTCGGTCAGGGCGATGTCGAAACCGCTCCGCACGCCCGGTCCTGTCCCCATCGAGGCGCAAAAACAGGTGGGGGCCGCGCGTGTGCACTGCACGGCGATGACCACCAACTCGCTGCGACGCGCCAGGTAGTTGGGCTCCGGGAAGGCGTCCTCAAGCAGAACGCGGTCGAGCACCGCTATGGCAGCCAGCTCGCAGGCCCGCACGCCGAGAAACGCGTAACGCGGCGGCCGATCCAACGGGGGTAGGATGCGGAATTCCCCGTTGCTCTTTTCCGCCGCGAGGATCCTCAGAACTGGGGGATGAAGGAACCTTTTCCAGCTCTGCGGGCCGAGATTGTAACCGAAAAGCGCGTCGTCCTCGCGGCGGCGCAGGCGGTAGATTCCGGCTTCCTGTTCTTCGGTCCAGCCCGCGGGCAGATCCTTCACGCCCTCGATGGCGTCGTAAACGATAGCGCCGTCGCCCAGCCTGGGACCGACGACCTGATAGCCCAACTCCTTCAGTTTCGCAATGAGTTGGTCGAGCCCTATCCGGGTCAGCCAAGCCGCCCCGCGCTCGGCGCCCGACTCATTCATCGGTCATCTCCTGGTTCGCTACGGGCAACGTCGCCGCTCTGGCTCGCCGCCCCGAAAACCATAAGGTTGGAGCAGCGGCCTGGGGGGCATCAGTCCATGGGGGGGTCAGGAGGAGGGCTGGCCGCTGCTCCACTTCGAGAGTGCTCCGAGATTCGCCAACAGTATGTGCACACGATATTCCAAATTTCTCCCACTCGAAATCAGACACTTACGGCTTCACCGCCCCAATCTCGGGTGGGTGATTTCGCCCGCTTTCCCACCCTCGCCCCGCCACCGCGCGAATTCACCCAAGCTGGCAGCCCAGCCCTTGGCTAGGGCGGCGCGCCAGATTTAAACTGACGTTGATGAGGCGCAGGGAAGGGACCAAGTGTCGCGCAAGGCTCTGATCACGGGAATCACCGGCCAAGATGGCTCTTATCTGACCCGCCTGCTGCTCGGCAAGGGGTACGAAGTCCACGGTATCATCCGCCGCAGCAGCAGCTTCAACACGCATCGGCTCGAGGATCTCTACCAGGATCCGCACCAGCCCGAGACTCGCCTGTTCCTCCACTACGGCGATCTGGCGGACGGCACCGGGCTGCGCCGCATCCTGGAACGCGTGCAGCCAGAGGAGATCTACAACCTGGGGGCGCAATCCCACGTGCGCGTTTCCTTCGACCAGCCCGAATACACCGCGGACGTCGTCGCCCTGGGGACGCTGCGGTTGCTCGAGGCGGTGCGCGACTATACCCAGCGTGCTGGCCGTCAGGTGCGTTTTTATCAGGCCGGATCTTCGGAGATGTTCGGCGCGGCCCCGCCGCCGCAAAACGAGCGGACGCCCTTCTATCCCCGCAGCCCCTACGCCGCCAGCAAGGTCGCTGCGCACTGGTTCGCAGTCAACTACCGCGAGGCCTACGGACTGTTCATCGTCAATGGCATTCTCTTCAACCACGAATCCCCCGCGCGCGGCGAGACTTTCGTCACCCGCAAGATCACGCGCGCCGTAGGCCGCATCGTCCACGGCCTGCAAAAGAAGCTGTACCTGGGCAACCTCGACGCCCGCCGCGACTGGGGCTATGCCGGTGACTACGTCGAGGCCATGTGGCTGATGCTTCAGCAGGAGGAGCCCGACGATTACGTCATCGCTACCGGCGAGTCCCACAGCGTGCGTGAATTCCTCGAACTCGCCTTCGGCTACGTGAACCTCGATTGGCGCGACTGGGTCGAGCAGGATCCGCGCTACCTCCGGCCCACCGAGGTCCATGATCTCTGTGGCGACTCCTCGAAGGCGCGCGAGCGACTGGGCTGGCGGCCGAAAGTCGGTTTCCGCGAGTTGGTGTTTATGATGGTCGAGCACGATCTCGAACTCGCGCGCCAAGAGAAACTCTTGCTGGAAAACGGTCACCGCCCGGTGCATGCCGGGATCTTGCGAGCCTGAGCGACAGGAGTCAGTCATGGAGAAGGCAAGCGCCATCTACGTGGCAGGGCATGGTGGCCTCGTGGGCTCGGCGCTGGTGAGGCGCTTGCGCCAGGCCGGCTTCGCGAACCTCGTCCTTCGCAGTCGCACCGAGCTGGATCTCACCGACCAGACCGCCGTCGAGCAGTTCTTCGAGGCTGAGCGGCCGGAGTACGTTTTCCTGGCAGCCGCCCGCGTGGGCGGCATCCAAGCCAACCGTACGCGCCCCGCCGAGTTCATTTACGAGAACTTGGCCATCCAAACCCACGTGATCCACGCCGCTTGGCGCCACGGGGTACGCAAGCTGCTTTTCCTGGGCTCCTCCTGCATCTACCCCAAACATGCCCCGCAGCCGATCCGCGAGGAGTACCTGCTTTCCGGGCCCTTGGAGCCGACCAACCAACCCTACGCAGTAGCGAAAATCGCAGGGCTGGAAATGTGCCGCGCCTATCGCCGCCAGTACGGCTTCAACGCCATCAGCCTCATGCCGACGAATCTCTACGGGCCCGGGGACAACTTCGACCTGGAAACCTCTCACGTCTTGCCAGCCATGATCCGCAAGTTCCACGAAGCCAAACTGGCGGCTGCGCCACGTGTGGTGCTCTGGGGAACCGGGAACCCGCGGCGCGAGTTTCTGCATGTTGACGATCTGGCGGACGCTGCCCTGTTCCTGATGGAGCGCTACGACGGAGAGGATCCGATCAACGTCGGCACGGGAGAGGACTTGACCATCCGGGAGCTGGCCGAGATGGTGCGGTCGGTCGTCGGTTACGAGGGTGAGATCGCCTTCGATCCCGCCATGCCCGACGGTGCGCCGCGCAAGCTGCTGGACGTTTCCCGTCTGCACGCACTCGGCTGGCGTCACCGCATCGGGTTGCGGGAAGGGATCGAACAGACCTACCGCTGGTTCTGCGAATCCTGGGTCGCCGCTGCGGTACGATAGCGTTGGCAGAAGGACCGCATGCGACGCAGGAATTTCGTCGGAAGGATCCTCGGCGCGCTGGCGGGCAGCAGATCGCTGGGATCGGCTGATGTCAAGCCAGGCGACATTCCCAAGCGCAAGTTCGGCAAGACCGGCGTCGAGGTCAGCATCATCGGCATGGCCGGCGGTCGCCTGGCCATGGTCAGCCGGGAGGAGGCGCGGCGGGTCGTCCGGCGCGCTTGGGAGTTGGGAATCAACTTCTTCGACAACGCCCGGTCTTACTGGGATGGGCGCGCCGAAGAGGTCTTCGGCGAGGTGCTGGCGCCAGTCCGCAAGGAGATCTTCCTTACCACCAAGACCACGGCGCGTTCGCGCAAGGCCGCGGAGGCCGAGCTCGAAGCCTCGCTCCGCGCCTTGCGGACCGACTATGTGGATCTCTGGCAGGTCCACGCCCTGAGCGAGATGAAGGAACTCGAGGAGATCCTCGCGCCCGGAGGAGCGCTTGAAGCCTTCGAAGCCGCCCGCAAGGCAGGCAAGTGTCGCTTCATCGGCGTCACCGGACATCACGATCCGGAAGTGCTCGCCGAGGCGCTCCGCCGCCATGCCGGCTTCGATTCGGTCTTCATGCCATTGCATGCGGCCGATCCCGCGTTCCTCAGTTTCGAGCGCAACGTACTGCCGCTGGCAGTGGCTCGCGGTCTGGCCATCCAGGCTATGAAAACCTTCGCCAACGCGCGCCTGATGAGCGTGCTGAGCCCGCGCGAATGCCTCTGTTACGCCCTGAGCCTGCCGGTCAGCACCGTGGTCGTCGGGGCCATCACGGTGGGCCAGATCGAGGACGATGCGCGTTTCGCGCGCGATTTCCGGCCGCTGCCGGCAGCGGAGATGGAAGGTCTCAGACGACGCGCCGCGCGGGTCGCCGGCCCCGCGCTGGAGGACTGGAAGCGCCGGCCCGCCTGAGGCACCGCCGCGGCCGGTGCGGCCGCGCGGCGGCACC